>JBCCXV010000176.1:0-5855 GCA_039191195.1 Planctomycetota bacterium | reverse complement strand
GCCCTCTCGGCCGGCCTGGGCGTGATCACCAGCGACGTCGTCGGCGCCGCCGCCGACCTCGTCGAACCCGGCGTCAACGGCGACCGCTTCCCCCGCGGCGACGTGTCGGCCTTGGCCGACCGCCTCCGCCACTGGACCGCCCCCGGCATGGCCGACAAGGCCTCCCAAGGCTCCCGCGAAGTCCTCGACCGCTGGCGATCGACCTGGGACCCCGTCAACGGCCTCCGCGCCGCCCTCGCCGACGCCGGCGTGCTGTCCGGATAACCCCCCAGGCCCGCCACAAGTCGCCGCGCCCAACCGCCGAAGACCCTCGAAAGAACCCCTCGGGGCAATCTGGGGCCGCCTCTATACTGCCGCCCCCACCCCCGGAAGCACCCGGAAGCACCCGGAAGCAGCCGCCGCAATCGTTGCGATACCAGGGGAACGGTCCGATCCGCCGCCCGATCCCAGCACCATGGCCGACGCCACCCCGCCCCAACCTGATGCCTCGACAGCGACTTCCGGAGGTGCCAAGACGCCGCTGGTCTTCAACCTCCGCAAGCTCGCCCGCAAGGTCTACCGCCTGATCGTTCAGCCCCGCGTCGTTCGGCAGGACCGCATCGTCGTCGTCGACGACGCCGAGCGCTGCACCAACCCCGTGTTCCTCATCGGCCTGCACCGCTCGGGCACCACGCTGGTGCGCCAGATCGTCGACAGCCACCCCAGCATCGCCTGCCCGCCCGAGAGCTACTTCCTGCTCCACCTCGCCAAGGCGTACGAAGACGAGAACTACGCCATCGGCTTGGGCTACATGGGCTTCGACCCCGACGCGGTCCGCACCCAACTCGCCCGCTACGCCGGCTTCCACTACGAGGCCTACCGCAAGTCGAAAGACAAGCCCCGCTGGGCCGACAAGACCCCCGACTACGTCCAGTGCCTGCCGTTCCTCCAGACGCTCTTCGGCGACGAGACCAAGTTCGTCCTGATCTACCGGCACCCGTTCGACATCGTCAACAGCCTGCTCAGCAAGAAGTGGCGCATCGCCGAGCACCACGACGACCCCTTCGAGAACTACCTGGCCTACGCCGCCGACGGCCTGGCGAAGATGAGATCGTTCGAGGCCGAACACCCGGATCGCTGCTACGCCCTCCGCTACGAGCGACTGATGCAAGACCCCGAACCCGTCCTGCGCGAGGCCTTCGAGTTCCTCGGCGAGCCCTGGGACCCGTGCGTGCTCCGCTTCAACGACAAGCAGCACGACATGGGCGTCGGCGACAGCGAGGCCCAGGTCTTCCGCACGTTCCGCCCCAGCGTCAACAACTGGGCGCACTGGACCGAGGCCATGCGCCAGCGCGGCCGTGCCGTCCTGGGCGAACACCTCGATGCGCTGGGTTATCCCAGCGCCCCCGAGTCTGCGCCCGAGGCCGCCGGGTCCGCTTCCTAGTCCACCAGGCCCGCCATGAGCATCACGCACGTGATCGGCAGCCTCGACCCCGCCACCGGCGGGCCGCCGCGCGTCGCCCTCGCGCTCGCCGGCGCCCAGGCCCTCGCCGGACGAGACGTCGCCGTCTGGACCCCGGAAGGGCCCACGACGCGCGAGGGGGTGCGCGACGCCTACCCCGGCAGCCCCGGCCTCGACGCCGTCGCCTTCGGCAAAGTCGACCCCGGCCCCTCGGCCCTCGACGCCCTCCGCGGCGCCCCGCCGCCCGACGCCTGGGCGTCCGCCATCCAACACGCCGACGTCCTGCACCTCCACGGCGTGTGGGAGCCCGTCCTCCTCGCCGCCGCCGCCCACGCACGCAAGGTCAACACCCCCTACGTCGTCACGCCCCACGGCATGCTCGACCCCTGGTCGCTCTCCCAGGGCCGACTCAAGAAGAAGCTCGCCCTCGCTCTCGGTTTTAAGAGAATGATCGACCGCGCCGCCTGGGTCCACGCCCTCAACGCCGACGAGGCCGACCTGCTCAAGCCCCTGGGCCTCCGTGCCCCGGGCAAGGTCATCGGCAACGGCGTCTGGCTCGACCAGGTCGACACCCCCGTCGACGAAGGCGCCTTCCAGAAAGCCTGCCCGGAACTGCGGGGGCGCCCCTACCTGCTGTTCCTGTCGCGCATCCACTTCAAGAAGGGCCTCGACTACTTGGCGGACGCGTTCGCCCAGGTCGCCGGCGAGTTCCCCCGGCACGCACTGGTCGTCGCCGGACCCGACGACGGCGTCGCCGACGACTTCCGTCACCGCATCGACAAAGCCGGACTGACCGAACGCACCCTCCTGCCCGGGCCGGTCTACGGCGACGCCAAGTGGGCCGCCCTCCGCGGCGCCGACGCCTTTGTCCTCCCCAGCCGGCAGGAGGGATTCAGCATCGCCATCCTCGAGGCCCTTGGCTGCGCCACGCCCGTGGTCATCAGCCAGGCTTGCCACTTCCCCGAGGTTGCCCAGGTTGACGCCGGCGCCGTGGTCGATCTCTCGGCCCAAGCCACCGCCCAGGGCCTGCGCCGGGTCCTCGCCGACCCAAAGGCCGCCCAAAGCATGGGCGCAAACGGCCGGAAACTCGTCGAAGACCGCTTCACCTGGCCCGCCATCGCACGCCAGATGCTCGACGCTTACGCCGCGTAGGCCCGCATCACCCCGGCCTCATCCCGCAGAATCCCGCACACGAGCGAACCCAGACGCCCCCCAGACCGTCTGGAAGGGTGCATCGCACGCGATTCCAGCTCGCCGGCCCGGTTTCGCTGGACCCCTTGGGTTTACCCCGCAAGGTTCCTAGAGTGAGGGGAGACTCACCCCGCCTCGCCGCACCACCCCGCCCGCGGCCGTTTGCTCAACCGGAGACGAAGACGTGACCCACCCCGCCGCGCCTCGCGCCATCCCCCGGCGTGCCTACGCCCGCTCCAACGCGGCCCTCGTCGCAGCACTCGCCCTCGGCGCGGCGCACGCCGGCCACGCCTACGCCGCCCCCGGCGACATCCTCATCAACGAAACCTTCGACACCTCCCCCTTCGCCGAAGACGGCGCCTCCCCCCCGACTTGGCTCTCCGTCAAAGAGTCTCCCACCCTCTTCAGCGAATGGACCCCCGACCCCGGGTTCGACGGCCAGCCCGGGTCCATCATCGCACGCGGCGGCATCGTCCAGAACATCGAACCCATCGTCTTCGACCCCAACGCCTACTACCGCGTCTCCGTCGAGGCCGCCGGCGAAACACCCGCCGACGAGATCGGCATCAACTTCCGCTGGAACTTCCAGAACTCGTCCGCCTGGGGCGTGTACACCGCCGTCACCCCCGGCCACGCCTCCGCATTCGCCGACGCCCAGGGCAACGCCAGCGTGCGCATCGTCAGCCGCAACGTCTTCGGCTTCCGCGCCGACAACGTGATCGTCGAAGAGATCACCGCGCTCGACGCCGCCGCCTGGGGCCAGGAAGTCCGCCAAGCACTGCCCGTGACCCCCCAGGTCACCCCCTACGTCAACGCCGGCGACACCATCGGCGCCACCCTCGCCAAGCTCCAGAACGGCGAGACCGTCCGCGTCGTCATGCTCGGCGACAGCATCGTCAACGACTTGGCCCACTCCACCTGGGCCGCCCAGGTCTCTTCCTTCTATCCCGGCACGATCGAGGTCATCCCCAGCATCCGCAACGGCACCGGCATGCAGTTCTACCAAGGCCTGGTCGAATCCGAAGACGAAGGACTCGGCGCCGTCGGAACCCCCAGGCTCCAGGCCACCGTCCTCGACTACAACCCCGACCTCGTCCTCCTCGGCGGCGTCTCCCACGGCTTCGACGTCTCCGCCTACGCCAGCGTCGTCGATCAACTCCAGGCCGCGTCCAACACCGACATCCTCATCGCCACCGAGGCCGGCGGGTACGACTTCGGACAAACCGAATACCTCCAGCCCGATTGGGACCCCGCCCTCAACCCCGCCGGCGAACGCTTCGAAGACGAGCAACTCGCCCTCGCACTCGCCGAAGGCGTCGGCTTCGTCGACGTCCGCGGAACCTGGGGCCAGGCCCTCAACGACGCCCAAGACCTCGGCCTCGACGAAGCCTTCTTCATGCGCGACTCGGTCCACATGAACCACTTCGGTCAGGAACTCACCGCGACCGCCCTCGTCGAGTTCTTCCTCAACGGCCAGCCCATGCCCGACTTCGATACCCTCTTGCCCCCAGGGACCGACTTACTCGATCCCGTGGTCCTCCTCGAAGAACCGCCCGGCTACGCCGACCCCTACACCCCGCCCTTCGCCGACGCCAACGCCGACGGCGTCGTCGACCTCATCGACTTCGACGCCCTCGCCGCCAACTACGGCCAGAACACCGCCAACGGCGCCGCCGGGGGCGACTTCGACCTCGATGGCGTCGTCGGGCTGCTCGATTTCAACGCCCTGGCCGCCACCTTCGGCCAAACCCAAGCCGCCGGCGTCCCAGAGCCCGCCTCGCTCGCCGTCCTCGCCGCCGCGACCTCACTGCTCGCCCGGTCGCGACGACCAGACTGATCTGGGCGTCACCTTAAACGCCTTTCAGTTAAACGCTTGCGATGAGTCTGAACCAGGCCGTGGGGCCAGGTTCTGCCCGCGCCACGACGTCTCTACGCCATGCCCAAGCAGGTCGATTCTCTCGAATCGAGGGTCGGCGCCCTTGTCAAATGTGAAGATATCGTTAAGATACGGTTCGCTTTCGGTAAATATGCCGTGGCGACACCACGCCTTGGCGGAAGAGAAAGAGGACACAACCATGACCCGATCCCGGCGTTACCCGGCCCCCGTGGCCGCCGTCGTCGCCACCGCGGCCCTCCTGCCCACGGCCGCGTTCGCCGACTCCGCCGACGTGCTGTTTAGCGACACGTTCTACTTCAGCCCCTTCACCGGCACGGGCGCCCCCAACCCCCGATGGGTCATCGCCGATGAGTCCGGCCCCAACACCGCATGGCAGGTCGGGCCCGGGTCCGGCGGAGACCCCGGATACGCCGCGATCGATAGCGGGTACATCGAAACCATCGTGCCCCTCCAGGTCGATCCCAACGCCTACTACCGCATCGCCTACGACGCCCGCAGCGACTTCGCCGGAACCCAGGCCGGCGTCAACTTCCGCTGGAACAACCCCCTCACAACGGCGTGGCAGACCTTCGAAGCCGTGACCCCGGGGTACGCATCCGCGTTTGCCGACGCCCAAGGCAACGCCAGCATCCGCGTGGTCAGCCGCAACAGCGCCGGCGTCGAAGTCGACAACGTCCGCCTCGAACAGATCACCACGCTCGAAGCCGCGCAATGGGGCGCCGACGTCCGCGCTTCGCTGCCCGCTCAGGTCACCACCACGCAGCACGTCTCGGTAGAAAACACCATCGGCGCCACCCTCGAAAAGCTCCGCGCCGGCGAGACCGTCCGCGTCGTCATGCTCGGCGACTCCGTCGTCAACGACACCGCACACTCCACCTGGGCCGCCCAGGTCTCCAGCCTCTTCGCGGGCAACATCGAAGTCATCCCCAGCATCCGCAACGGCACCGGGATGCAGTACTACCAGGGCGACGTCGGTAGCATCGAAGAGCTCGAACAAGGATTCGGACCCCTCGGAACCCCACGCATCCAGGGACGCGTCCTCGACTACGACCCCGACCTCGTCATCCTCGGCGGCGTCTCCCACGGCTTCGACGCCTCCGCCTACGCCAACGTCATCAACCAAATCCAGGCCGGCTCCGACGCCGACATCCTCGTCACCTCCGAAATCGGCGGGTACGACTACGGCAGCGGCAGCTACCTCCTCGACGACTGGGCCTACGAACTCGACGCCCAAGGCGAACGCTTCGAAGACGAGCTCCTCGCCCTCGCGCTCGACGAGGGCGTCGGCTTCGCCGACCTCCGCGGCTCCTGGGGGCAGTTCCTACG
>JBCCXV010000175.1:0-5855 GCA_039191195.1 Planctomycetota bacterium | reverse complement strand
GAACGCGATGGTCGCGGGCTCGGGCTTGGCCCGCGAGAAGGAGCAGCAGCGTTGGCTTGTCGCCCAGCGCCGGGTGGCGCACCAGCGGGGGCACGTGGTGGGGCTGGTGACGCACGCGCCGCTGTTCGTGAACGAGCCGGACGAGGCGTTGGGCTCGGTGCACGGGTATTGGACCGCCCTGCCGGCCGCGCGCGACGCGATGCTGCGGCCGGAGCCCGCGGGCGACCTTGCGCCGCTGGGTCTGGTGCTGTCGGGTCACTTGCACCAATGCCGAGGGTTCGAGGCGGTGCTGCCGGGGCATGCGGGGGCGACGCGGTTTGCGTGGTCGCCGGCGGCGAGCGGGTCGATCGTGGACGCCCCGGCGTTCCCGTTGGATGAGGGGCGGCGGAGGACGGGGTATTGGCGTCACCGGCTGGGCGCCGACGGCCGGGTGGACTCGGAGTTCGTGGGGGTCGCGCTCAAGACGCGGGTGTACCGGCCCACGGAGTAGCGCGGGGCTGGACGCTTTGCCCGTTTACGGGCGGCGATGGTCCGGGCTTGCGCGAAGCTCACGGAATAGCCACGGAGTGTGGGGTCTTTCCTAGGATGGACCAGGACCCTGGGTGCGGCTTGGGCTGCGCCGCTGTTTGAGGCTTTGAGAGACCCGCATGACGACCTATCACGACACCGTCCGCAGCGTCTACGCCAACGCGGCGGCTGCGCCCGCCACGAACCTTTGCTGCGTGCCGCAGGGCCCGCGTCACCTGCCGGAGCTGACGATCCCGTCGGTGATGCACGAGATGAACTACGGGTGCGGGGCGACGGTGCACCTGGAGGACATGCGTCCGGATCAGCGGGTGCTGTACGTGGGCGTGGGCGGCGGGCTGGAGGCGTTGCAGCTGGCGTACTTCACGCGCACGCCGGGCGGGGTGGTGGCGGTGGACCCGGTGGCCGAGATGCGGGGCGCGGCGCGGATCAACCTGGAGGAGGCGGCCCGGCTGAACCCGTGGTTCGATCCGTCGTTTGTGGAGATCGTCGATGGCGATGCGCTCGACCTGCCGTGCGACGACGCGAACTTCGATCTTGCGGCGCAGAACTGCCTGTTCAACATCTTCAAGACCGGGGGCGATTTGGAGCGGGCGCTGTCGGAGATGCACCGGGTGCTGAAGCCGGGCGGGGCGCTGTCGATGTCGGACCCGATCACGCCGACGCCGTTGCCGGCGCACCTGGCGGACGACGAGACGCTGCGGGCGCAGTGCATCTCGGGTTGTTTGACGTACGAGCAGTACATGGACGCGATCGTGGCCGCCGGGTTTGGCGCGGTGGAGGTTCGTTCGCGCAAGCCGTACCGGCTGATCGATGCCCAGGCGCACGGGCTGGAGGAATCGATCCTCTTGGAAACGCTGGAGCTTGCGGCGTACCGCACGCCGGTGCCGGGGGACGGGGCGTGCGTGTTTACGGGTCGTGCGGCGGTGTACCACGGGCCGAGCGAGCAGTTTGACGACGGCAAGGGTCACGTGCTGATCCGCGGGCTGCCGCTGCCGGTGTGCGACAAGACGGCCGGGGCGCTGGCGGCGCTCGGGCGCGGGGACCTGACGGTGACCGAGTCGACGTGGCACTACGCCGGCGGCGGGTGCTGCTAACCCCCCCGGAAGCCGCGCCCGGAAGCCGCCGCAAGACATCCAGGGCGCGTGTGAAGGACTCTCTCCGGCAACCGAGAAGGAAGACTGGCATGCCTTATGTGAACGTGCGGGTGACGCCGGCGATCAGCCGGGCGGAGAAGCGGCAAGTCGTGGCGGGGATTACGCAGGTGTTGGTCGATGTCTTGGGGAAGGACCCGCTGCAGACGCACGTGGTGATCGACGAGGTGGCGGAAGAGAACTGGGGCTTCGCCGGCGAACTGACGGACAAGCTGCGCGGGAACGCGCCGGCGGATGCGGAGGATGCGTCTTGATCCAAGGCGCCGCCCTGCCGTTGCCGGTGCTCGAGCGCGAGGGGTTTCACACCCGGTTCGAGCACGCGCTGCGCGCGGCTCCGGTGATCACGACGCTGCAGGTGAACCTGGGCTTGCTGTGCAACCTGGCGTGCGGGCATTGCCACGTGGACTCGTCTCCGCAGCGTCGGGGCGACGACGAGAACATGTCGGCCGAGACCGCCGAGCGCGTGCTGGAGTGGGTCGAGCGTCACCCGCAGATCACGACGGTGGACCTGACCGGCGGCAGCCCGGAGATGAACGCGAGCTTCCGGCCGATGGTCCGACGGCTGCGCGGGCGGGGCCTGCGGGTGATGGACCGGCACAACCCGACGGTGACGACGCACACCGATCGGCGGACGGGCATGGACTACGCGTGGGTGCCGGGCTTCTTGGCCGAGCATCAGGTGGAGGTGGTGGCGTCGCTGCCGTGCTACACGGCGGAGAACGTGGATAAGCAGCGCGGGCGGGGGTCGTTCGACGCAAGCGTCGAGGGGTTGCTGCGGCTCAACGATGCGGGGTACGGCAAGGACCCGGGGTTGCGGCTCAACCTCGTGTACAACCCGGGCGGGCCGGGGCTGCCGCCTCCGCAGGAGTCGCTGGAGGCCGACTACAAGCGGGAGCTGCGCGAGCACTTCGGCCTGGAGTTCAACGAGCTGTGGACGATCACGAACATGCCGATCGCGCGTTGGCGGCGGGACTTGGAGCGGCAGGGCCAGCTCGAGCCGTACCTAAGGAAGCTGATCGACGCGTTTAATCCGGATGCGGTGGAGCCTTTGATGTGTCGGCATCAGGTGCATATCGACAGCCAGGGGAACCTGCACGACTGCGACTTCAACTACGCGGTGGGGCTGCGGGCGCCGGGGTTTGAAGGGCGGAAGCTGTGGGAGGTGTCGATCGACGAGCTCAACGAGCGGGTGATCGGCACGGCGGACCACTGTTATGGGTGTACCGCCGGCGCGGGGAGCTCTTGTGGCGGGGCGCTGGTGTGACGGTGCGGATGTCGTTTCCTGCGTGGCGCGGGCGCTTTGCTTGTGATGCGAAGAACGTTACGCGTGGAACAAGCCGTGACCGTCAGGGAGCGGAGCGTGCCGCCGGACGGTCGATCGCGGCGCAGAAACATCTGGCTATCACGAGAGCATTAGTCCAAGGCCCCGCTCGCTCACGCTCGCGGCTCGTTGGGTGATGATCGAAGTCCGGGTGCGATGAGGGCTTCGTAGGCGGCGCCGCCGGCGATGCCGCCGACGAGGGGTCCGAGGATGTAGACGTAGAAGAATCCGCCTCGGGGGCCGGGGATGGCGATGTCGCCCCAGCCGGTGAAGTAGGCGACCAGGCGTGGGCCGAAGTCGCGTGCGGGGTTGAGGCCGGCCTGGGTGAGCGGGGCGACGATGCAGATGATGGCGGCGACGGCGAAGCCGATGCACAGGGCGACGCCGCGCGGGCTGGGGGCGTTGGGGTTTCTCGAATCGGTCAGCGCGAAGATGAAGAGGACCAGGAGTGCGGTTCCGACGGCCTCGGCGACGACGGCCATGGGCAGGGAGATGATGTGGGCGTGTGCGAGGACTTCGCCGAAGACGGCGGGGTTGGGGAAGTACTCGCCGTACATCATGGCGGAGCGTTCGCTGCCGGGGGCGCCGCGGGTGATGTCGTTGGCGGCTTCGAAGGCGAGGATGGCCCCGCCGAAGAGCATGTTGAGGAGTGCGGCGGCGGCGACGGCGCCGACGAGCTGGGCGGCGAAGTAGGGGAGGACGCGGGCGGCGGGGAAGCCTCGCAGGACGGTCATGGCGAGGGTGACGGCCGGGTTGAGGTGGGCCCCGCTGACGGCGGCGGTGGCGTAGATGGCCAGTCCGACGCCGAGTCCCCAGACGGCGGCGACCTGGCCGAGGCCCTGGAGCTCGCCGGTGGTGACGGCGACGTGGACGGAGCCCACGCCGAAGAAGACCAGGAGGAAGGCGCCGAGGACCTCGCCGGCAAGCTGGGTGGACAGGAGGGGCGCGGGTTTGTCCGCAGCGGCGGTGGTGGGGGTGAGATCGGGGTCGGGCATGGTGCGGGCCTGGCGGGGTGAGCGGGTGCGGGGTTTTAACACGTTGGCGTGGATTTCCCATGCACCATGCAACGGACGACAGGCGAGGGGCGATATCCTGCGGTGAGCACCCTTGGCTGGCGCACGTCGGTCCGGGGTTGCGATGTGTGTAACGCCGTGCCTCCTTGGAGCGTCGAACCTGTCATGAAGCTGCGCCCCCCCCTGCTGTCGTTGCGTTGGTTTGTTCGCGCTGGTGCGCTGCGGTTTAGCACCGCGGCGCTGGTGGGCGCGCTGTCGCTGGGGATGTGGGTGGAGGCCGCCGACGGCCAGGGCATCCGGATCCGGTACGGCGACGTGACGGGGATCGAAGACATCGACCCGGTGCTGAACGACCTGGACTTCCCCGAGCCCGACCCCGCCCCCGGAAGTAGCCCCGCCCCCGGAAGTAACCCCGCCCCCGGAGGCAACGCCGGCGCGGGTGTTGGCGACGCCGCGGGCGGCGCCGTGGATGCGAATGCGGAGGTTGTTGGGGTTCCGGGGGTGCCGCGTCCGCCTCGGGATGGCGCGACGTCGAGCAGCGCTGCGACGGACGCCGTGGACGCCCCGGACGCCGTGGATTCGGCGCGCGAGTCGGTGAACGACTCGGCGGCGGATTCGGTTACGGAGGCGCCGGTGGTGACGTCCGGCGGTCCGGGTGGCGAGGTGGTGAGCGAGGCGCAGGCGAACCCGTCGTCGAGCGTGAGCCAGAGCCGTACGACGAACAACAACACCGCGCAGGGGGGGACCGCCGAGGGCGGCGCGGCGGAATTGACCAACGACAACCGCAACGACAACGACGTGAACAACGAGGTTGCGGTGAACGTGGAAGTGAACCCGGTGTTCGAGTGGCCGACGCCGCCTGCCCCACCGGCTCCGGTGGTGGTGGAGAACCCGAATCACCCGGCGCTGGCGGCGGTGCGCGAGGTGCGCGAGGCCGGTCAGGCGACGCTGGACCGGACGCGGATCGCGTGCACGTCGGACCCGGCTCGCCTTCTGGAGGCGGAGTTGGCGGAGATCGACGGCGTTCGCGCCGCGCTCGCCGAGCAGCTGCGGATCGCGGAAGACGAAGCGGCGAGCCAAGGCGAGGGGAACATCCACCGCGAGCTGCGCCGCCGGGCGCGCGAGCGTGCCGCGGGCCTGCAGGAAGCGATTGCGCGGCTCGATGGGCGTCGCGACGGGCCGGTGAGGGCGCTGGGGCAGGCCGTGGCGCTGCTGCAGGCCGAGGCGGCGGTGTGCGTGTCGGCGCAGCAGGAGTTGGAGGTGTCGGTGGACAAGGTGGCGCGGGTGCTGGCGACGCCGGTGACGGAACGGCCGGGTGCTTGGCGGGCGATGCTGGACGCGGAGGTGGCGGGGGCGCGGGTGGCGTTGTCGGAGCGGCTGTTCCCGCCGTTGCGGCGTTTCCACGGTTCGTGGCTGAGCGCGCGGGCGTCGGTGCGGGACATCGTGAGCGACGCCGAGTCGGCGCTGGCGGTGAACCAACGGCAGCGTGCGGGCGCGATCGCGTATGTGGACGACAAGATCGCCGAGCTGGACCGGTACGACGACCGGATCCGTCGCGCGGTGAACGCGGCGGTGGACGACGCGGGCTTCCCGGAGCGTCCGTTCGACCAGGACTGGCTGGAGAAGCGTTACCCGACGAGTTTGGATCGCCTGCTGACCGAGCGGGTTCGGGTGGCCAAGCCGTTGGAAGAGTACGGGTATGACGTGCCGCCGGCGCCGGAGCGTTGAGTGGGGGCTTCGGCGCTCGCTTGGGTGACGTGTCTACGAGGCCTTTGACGCGCGGAACGCGTACCAGCCTCCGCCGAGTGGTGTGAACCGGTAGTGCTGGTCGCCGAAGGGCGT
>JBCCXV010000174.1:0-5861 GCA_039191195.1 Planctomycetota bacterium | reverse complement strand
TCGACACGGTCGCGGTACAGCCCGCGGCGGCCGCCGCCGATCCGGCTTCGGCCGACGGCCCAACGCAAGAAGCCGTGATCGAGGCCCCCGCGCCGAGCCCGGCCGACCAGTCGGTCACGCTGCTGGAGTGGCGGGTCGCGGCGGGCGATCGTGTGGAAGCCGGCGCGCCGATCGCCGAGATCGAGGCCGACAAGGCCGCCGCCGAGGTCGCCGCGCCGCAAGCGGGCGTGGTGCAGTCGCTCTTGGTGGATCAGGGCGAGCAGGTCGACGTGGGCACGCCCATCGCGAAGCTGCTGGTCGATGCGGCCGCGGCCGACGGCGACCAGGTGGTCTCTCGCGCGACGCGCGAACCGGCCCTGCCTTACGCCGGGGCGAGGCGCAGCGAAGCCGCTGTGACCGATGACGGCGACGACGCTGCGCGCGGCGCCGTGAAGGTCGTGCTCTCGCCGATCTGGGTCGCCGAGGGTTCGGATCGGCTAACCAACGCCCAGCTGGTCGAGCGGTTCCCCGACCGCACGAGCGACGACATCGTCAAGCGCACCGGCATCGAGTCGCGCCCGATCCTGGGGCCCGACGAGTCGGCGCTGTCGCTGGCGGTGCAAGCCGCGCAGAAGGTGCTCGACGCCGAAGGGCTCTCGGTGCAGGACCTTTCGGGCATCGTCTGCCACACGACGACGCCGCCGGCCAACACGCCGTCAATGGCCTGCTTGCTGCTGTCGGCGCTCGATCCCAAGTCGGAGGTCGAGTGCATGGTGTACGACGTGAACGCCGCGTGTTCGGGCTGGCTGTACGCCATCGACGCGGCGTTCCACACGGTGCGCAGCCGCCCGGAGTCGATCGTGCTGGTGGTGACCACCGAGGCGCTGTCGCGCGTGGTCGACCCCGACGACTTCGACACCGTGATCCTGTTTGGCGACGCGGCCACGGCCACGATCGTGCGCGGCGGCGTGGGCGCCCCGCCCCGGCCGGTTTGTCAGGACGCCCCGGCGATGCTGCTGCACCAGCCGGTGCTGTCGGGCAAGGCCGACGCGTCGGAGATCCTGACCGTGGGCTTCGAGGGAGGCGAGCCGCTGCGGATGGACGGCAAGCGCGTGTTCTCCGAGGCTGTACGGGCGATGACGGCGATGACCAGCCGGGCGTTTGCGGCGTCGGGCCTGCCGATCGATCGCTTGGACTGGCTGGTGCCGCACCAGGCCAACCGCCGGATCTTTGAGGCGGTGCGTCACCGGCTGAAGGTCCCGCCGGAGAAGGTGATCGACCAGATCGCCGACCACGGCAACACGAGCTCGTCGAGCATCCCGCTGTCGATCGCCAAGGAGGCGCACCGCATGGCGCCGGGCCAGTCGGTGGGCGTGTGCGCGTTCGGCGGGGGCTTTACATTCGGCGCGTCGGTGATCGAGCTGATCTGACGCCGCCCGGGGAGAAGTCGCGGCCGTCTTCGTGTGGCGCCGTCGTCCCGGGCTCTTACAGCTTGCCGTAGCGGGCGATGAGGTCGACGATGAGCGGCTGCTGGGGGTTGATCTGCACGCTGCGCTTCCAGGAGGCCAGGGCGCGGGTGCGTTGGTAGCGGTCTTCGCGCTCGCCCTCGAGGAAGAGGGTCATGTAGGTCGCCCCGACGCCGTTGAGGGCCGCGACGTCTCGGCCGTCTTGCTCCAGCGCGGCCTGGAAGCTGGCGAGCGCGTCTTCGTAGCGTCGCAGGCGGAACTGGGCGACACCCATGCGTTCGTAACTGGTGGCGGTGAGCGGGCCGTCGACCCGGCGTTCGAGGGTCTCGAGGGTGATGAGCGCCCGGGCGTAGTTGCCAAGCTGGATGTGGGCGTTGGCCAGGCCCAGCAGGATGGGCTCGCGGATTTCGCCGAGCTCGGCGGCCTGGCGGTAGGCGTCGACGGCGCGGTCGTGCTGGTTGAGCAGGCTGTGGGCCGCGGCGAGGTTGGCCCAGTCGGCCTGCTCGGCGTCGGGCAGCCGGGTCGCCTGCTCGGCGTAGCGCAGCGCGTCTTTCGGGAGCCCGAGCTGGTTGTACGCCGCCGCGAGGTTTCGGTTGGCCTTGACGTCGCTGGGGTCGATCGCCAGTGCCCGGAGGTAGGTGGCCACGGCCGAGCGCAGGTCGCCCATCAGGTGCTGGACGAGCCCGTAGTCGTACTGAGCCGAGAAGCTGTTGGGCTCGATCTCGACGGCCTTCTGGAAGGCGGCGGCGGCGTTATCGAGCTGGTCGCGCTCGAGGTAGATCTGGCCGATGCCCCGATAAGCCTGGGTGAGGTTGGGGTTCTCGTCCAGGGCCTTGGAGAAGGCCTCGAGGGCCGAGTCGGTCAGCCCCTCGTCGAGGTAGCGCTCGGCGTCGGTCATGAACTCGTTGGCCATGACCTGCTTGCGGGTACGACCGGCGCAGCCCAGCTGCGGCAAGGTCAGCGGGGCGAGCAGGAGCAGGGCGGCCAACCAGGGTCCGATTCGGGGGCGCGTTCGCATGGACGGTTTCATCGGCGGATGGGCTCCGAGGCTCCAAGAAGGCCGGCGGGCGGCGCCGGCTGCTCCGGGGGACGGTTTGGCCCTACGATAAGCGGCGGGCGTGCTGGCTGCGCCCGCCCCGACGCCATGCGGATCGCTCTGGACCAGCTCAACCCGACTGTCGGCGACGTCGCCGGGAACGCCCGCGACGTGCTCGACGCCTTGGACGCCGCGCGCGACGCGGGCGCCGACCTGTTGGTGACGCCTGAGCTGGCGCTGGTCGGCTACCCGCCGAAAGACCTGCTCGGTTCGCCGGTGATGCTCGACGCCTGCGAGCGGGCCGTCGAGGAGATCGCCGAGCGGTGCGTCGGTGTGGCCGCGCTCGTCGGGACGCCCTGGCGGGTGGATGCGTCCACGGGCCTGGGCCTGACCAACGCCGCGGTGCTCTGCGCCGAAGGACGGGTTGTCGGCCGGCACGACAAGCGCCTGCTGCCGACTTACGACGTGTTCGACGAACGCCGGTACTTCGACCCCGGCGACACGCCGGGCTGCTTGACGCTGGAGGTGGGCGGCCGTCCGGTGCGCCTTGGGGTGACGATCTGCGAGGACCTCTGGAACGACCCCGCGGTCGTCGGGCTCGAACGCCCGCTGTACGACGGCGACCCGGTCGCCCGCGCGGCGAAGGCCGGCGCCGACGTGCTGGTCAACTGCAGCGCGTCGCCGTTCGCGGTGGGTAAGCCCGAGGTCCGTCGCCGGTTGCTCGTGGGGGCCGCGCAGCGGCACGGCCTGCCCATCGCGTACTGCAACCAGGTCGGCGGCAACGACGAGCTGGTTTTCGACGGCGGGTCGCGCGTGCTCGATGCCCGGGGCCGCGTGCTCGGGCGTGCGAAGCGGTTCGAGGCCGACACGGTTGTCGTCGATCTGCCCTTGGCCGCGGACGCGGGTGGGGCGAGGTCGTCTGCGTCGCCGGTCCACGCCGTAGAAGACGCGGTGCCGGATGTGCCCGACCGCGATGTCGAGCAGGTCTACCACGCGCTGGTGCTGGGCCTGGGCGACTACGTCCGCAAGTGCGGCTTCCAGTCGGTGGTGCTGGGGCTTTCGGGCGGGATCGATTCGGCCGTGGCCGCGGCGCTGTCTGTGGCGGCGGTGGGGCCCGATCGGGTTCGCGGGCTCGCGATGCCCAGCCGGTACTCGTCGGAGGGGTCGGTGCAAGACGCGCTGGCCCTGGCCAAGGCGATGCAGATGCGGTGTGACGTCGCGCCGATCGAGGCCGTGCACGCGTCGCTGCGCGGCGTGCTGGGGCCGGTGCTGGACCGTGAGGTCGGCGGCCTGACGGACGAGAACCTCCAGGCTCGGGCCCGGGGTGTGTTGATGATGGGCCTGAGCAACGACACCGGGGCCATGCTGGTGACCACGGGCAACAAGAGCGAGCTCGCCGTGGGCTACTGCACGCTCTACGGCGACATGGCCGGCGGGCTGGCCGTGCTGTCGGACGTGCCCAAGACCTGGGTGTATCGCTTGGCGCGGTGGATCAACGACAGCCCGCGTTCGCCCTTGCGCAAGCGGTTCGGCGGGCCGGTGATCCCGCAAGACACCATCGACAAGCCGCCGAGCGCCGAGCTCCGGCCGGACCAGAAAGACGCCGACTCGCTCCCGGACTACGACCTGCTCGACGCGATCATCGAGCGGTACGTCGAGCGGGTGGAGTCGGTCGACGCGATCGTCGAGCACACCGGCATCGACGCCGACGAGGTGGCCCGGGTCGTCCGGATGATCGACCGCAACGAGTACAAGCGTCGCCAGGCGGCGCCGGGCCTGAAGGTCACGGGCAAGGCGTTCGGCTTCGGCCGGCGGATGCCGATCGCCCAGCGTCACGACTCGGCGGCGCGCGGGCCCGAGGCGGCGCCGGTCGCCGCGGTTACGTCGAAGCCTTAGGCGGTGACGCGTCCGACGAGGCGGGGTCGGGTGGCGCGTCGGCCGCGAGGTCGGCGAGGGTCATGCCGTGCAGCGCTTCGTGCGCGGCCCGGTCGGCCTCGGCCAGGGCCTCGGCGGCGGGGCCGGCGCGGTCGCCGAGTTTCTCGCCGGCGAGTTCGAGGATCGAGGCGACCTCGATGGCGTCGGGCGGCCGGGCGGGCACGTAGCCTTCGGCTTGGCCGTCGAGTTCGATGCGCCGCAGCACGCCGGCGGAGGCGAGGTCTTCGAGCACGCGCGCGGCCAGGGCGTCGGGGGCGTCGGTGTGCTCGGCCCAGGTTTCGGGTTCGAGCGCGCCGCCTTGCTGGAAGGCGTGGGCCGCCGCGGCCGCGGCCCGCAGGAGCCAGCCCCGGTCGTAGCCGAGCACGGCGTCTTCGCGGTCGGCCTCTTCGCCCAGGCGTTCGGCCGGGAGGGTCTGGACGGCGTGGGTGACGATGAGCCCGAAGATCACGATCAGCCAGGTGAGGTAGAGCCAGAGCATGCCCAGAGGGATCAGGCCCAGGGCGCCGTAGACCGCCGAGGTGCCGACGGTCTTGACGTAGGTCCCGAACAAGGCCTTGCTGGCCTCCCACGCGACGGCGGCGACCAGCGCGCCGGCCATGGCCGGGCGGAGGCGCACGCGCGTCGTCGGCACGAGCGTGTACATGACCACGGCCAGCAGCCAGCTCGTGGCCAGGCTGCTCAAGGGTCGGATCAGGCCGACGAGCCCGCCGAGCCACGCGGGCATGGCTTCGGGCGTGAGCGTGCGGTTGAGCATCACCATGCCGGTCGCCAGCAGCAGCGGGCCCAGGGTGACCACGGCCCAGTAGATCGGCACGCGTTGCGACCAGGGCCGCCCCCGCACGGCGCCGGTGATCTGGTTGAAGCTGCGCTCGACGGTGACCAGCAGGGAGATCGTGCCCCAGATGAGCACGGCGACGCCGACGACGCCGATGCTGGCGAAGCTCACGCGCTTGATCCGCTGGGCCAACTGGTCGAGCAGGCCTTCGAGCTGCTCCTGCATGCGGGCGTTGGCGGCGGCGTCGGCCTCGGCGCGGATCTCGGCTTCGCGCTGGGCGCGCTCCTCGGGGTCGAGCTTGGCGAGCTGCGCGAGAACCTCGGGCGGGAGCTCGCCGTCCTCGGTGAGCCGGGGCGGGTCTGTCGTGATGCCGTCGAGGGTCACGCCGCTGCGGGGCGCGGTGGCTGCGGCGGGGTCGGGCTCGGGCGTGGGGTTGTTGGCCGTCGGGTCGGCGGCGTCGCCTTCGGGCTGTGCGGCGGTTGGCGGGTCGATGTCGGGGTCGTTCTCTGAGTCGCTATCTGGGCCTGCCGAGGGTTGCGTGGTCGGCGCGGCGTCCGGGTCGATGACATCGGCGGCGTCGGTCTCGCTATCGCCGTCGGCGGCCTCGTTGGGCGCGTCGGGTTCGGCTTGCGGTTGGCCGGCCGAGGCGAGGGTGTCGAGGTTGAGGAAC
>JBCCXV010000173.1:0-5898 GCA_039191195.1 Planctomycetota bacterium | reverse complement strand
CGCCGACCTGGGCAGCGAGCCGCTCGAGCTCGGGCCGCTGCGCCACGCCCAGCAGCTCGAAGCCATCGCCGCGGTCGTGATCAAGCACCTGATGGCCGAGCGCGACCCGTACACCGTGTTCAACTTCATCCAGCCCGAAGTCCGGCCGATCGGCTGACACTGGCGCGAGCCGGAGCCCCCCGCGTTGCCGCTGCGCCCCATGCGGGCATAATGCCGGTCCCCCCGGGGCCTTGCCCCGGCGCCGGCCCGCGTGCGCCCGGCGCCCCACCCCGCCCGCCGACCTCAGGACCCCCGCTATGTCCTTCGACTCGACCGTCCACGCCAAGGCCGCCGACCTGGCCAAGCTCGCCTGCCGCATGACCACGGCCGCCGGCTCGGGCCACCCCTCTTCCTCCGCCAGCCTGGCGCACCTGATCTCGGTCCTCCTGTACACCCATATGCGATGGGAGCCGGTGAACCCCGCGCACCCGAGCAGCGACCGCTTGGTGTTGTCCGAAGGCCACGCCGTGCCCATCGTGTACGCGGCCTGCGCCGACCTGGGCGTCCACTTCGGCCCGGCCGGCGAGACCAAGCCGCTCAGCGTCGAAGAGGCCCTGCGTCTCCGCGAGCACGACTCGCTCGTCGACGGCCACCCGAACCCGGTGCTGGGTTTCGGCTTCTTCGACTCGGCCACCGGCTCTCTGGGCCAGGGCCTGTCGACCGCCGCGGGCCTCGCCGGCGCCGCCAAGCTCGACGGGCTCGACAAGCGCATGTTCTGCCTGATCGGCGACGGCGAGTCGCGCGAAGGCCAAGTCTGGGAAGCCCTCGACTTCCTCCAAGACCACCAGCTCAAGGCCGTCTGCCCGATCTTCAACTGCAACGCGTTCGGGCAGACGTCCGAGGTCTCGCCGCAGCAGTCGGCCGACGTCACCGCCGCCAAGCTCGAGGCCGCCGGCTTCGAGGCCCTCGTGATCGATGGCCACAGCCCAACGGCGATTAAAGACGCCCTCTCCCAACACGCCCAGGCCCAGCACAACCCCGAGGCGAAGCCCGTCGCCATCGTCGCCAAGACCGTCAAAGGCTGGGGCGCCGAGTCGCAGCAAGGCAACGGCCACCACGGCACGCCCATCAAGCCCGACGAGCTCGACGCCGTGCTCGCCGAGATTGACGCCACGGCCAAGTCGCTCGGCGCCGCGGCCGACACGCGCCTGGAAACGCCGCTGATGTCGCCCGAAAAGCCGCCCAAGCCCGAGGCCAAGCCGGCGCCGGTGTTCTCGCAAGCCCTCAAGAACAACGGCATGGAAGCGGCCCTGGAAAAGGGCAAGCTCGCCACGCGCAAAGCCTACTCCGCCGCGCTGCGCGAGGCCGGCCGGGCGTTCTCGAACGTCGTCGCGCTCGACGCCGAAGTCAGCAACTCCACCGGCGCCGACGGCTTCCGCAAAGACCCCGAGCTTGGCGCCCGCTTCTTCGAGTGCCGCATCGCCGAGCAGAACATGGTGTCGGCGGCCCTGGGCCTGTCGGCCGGCGGAAAGGTCCCGTTCGTGTCGAGCTTCGGCAAGTTCCTCACCCGCGCCTACGATCAGATCGAGATGGGCTTCAACTCCGGCGGGAACCTCAAGATCGTCGGCAGCCACGCCGGCATCACCCTCGGCGCCGACGGCCCCTCGCAGATGGCCATGCCCGACGTCGCCTGGTTCGCATCGTTCGCCGACACCGACCTCCTCGGCCGGCCGGGCTGCTACGTGCTCACGCCGTCGGACGCTTACGCCGCATACGCGCTCACCCTCGCGGCGACCGCGTACGACGGGCCGGTCTACCTGCGCACCCTCCGGCCCGACACCGAGTTCCTCTACGACGACTCCGCCACCTTCACCCTCGGCGGGCACGAGGTCCTCACCCAAGGCCGCGACCTGCTCATCTGCGCCACCGGCTACATGGTCCACGAGGCCAACCGCGCCCTCGACGCACTCGACCACGAAGGCATCGACGCCACCCTCGTCGACCTCTACTCGCTGCCGTTCGACGAGGAGGCCCTGCTCGACCTGGCGAACGCCAACAACGGCATGGTCCTCACGGTCGAGGACAACTACGCCGGTGGATACGGCGCCCGCGTCGCGTCGGCCTGCGCCGCCTCGGGCGACGGGTTCACCGTCGAGCAGATGACCGTGCGTCAAACGCCCAAGTCCGCCAAGGACCACAACCAGGCCCTCCACGCCGCGGGCCTGTCGGCCGAGCACATCACCCGGCGGGCCATGGCCATGCTCGAACTCACCGCGACCTGATCGCAAGCGAAACGGGACGCGCGCGGGCCCGCCCCGCCGCCACAACCCGGACGCGCCGAGCCGCCGTTGCGATCGTCCTATTCGGACCCACCCGAGGGCCCGCTTGGGCTACCCCGCGCCTCGCACCATCCGACGAACCGCGCTCAAACAGCCCGATCGGCGGTGAGCAAGCCCGGCCACGCCCCAAGTTACCCCCAAAGAACCAATCGATTTTGCTTGGGCCAAGCGTCGAACCCGGGCACAATGGACGACGTAACACCCTTGCCGCACGCATCGGCCTGCCAAAGCCACCCGCCCCCGGGCGGGCTTGCCGCGTGCGCCTGTCCCTTCTTTTCGGAGCCCGTCATGCAGCCCACGGTCGTGCAAGTGAACTTCGGAACGGTCCAGCACAGCGAAGCCCTCGAGGCCCACATCCGCGGCAAGGTCGCGTCGGTGATGGACCGACTTCTCAACCGCGTCACCCGCGTCGAAGTCCACCTCCACGACGACAAGCACAACGGCAGCAACGACCACGACATCCGCGCGACCGTCGAAGCGCGCATCGCCGGCCGGCAACCCCTGGCCGTCTCCGCGATCGGGCACGAGTTCTACGGCGTGGTGAACCGGGCCATCGGCAAGGCCGGCCGCGCCGTCTCGCATACCCTCGAGAAGACCAAGAGCCGCTAAGGCCCGTCACGCGAGCAGCAAACCCGAAAGGCCGGCGCACGCGCGTCGGCCTTTCTTAATGCGCCCCCGGAATCAATAGGGAGCGCCCCAACCCCATCCGCAAACGTCGAGCCCGTTACGCGGACGCCGCGGCGCCTGGCTCGACCACGGCCACGCCTTGCTCGGCCAAGAATGCGCGGCACCACGCGCCGATCTCGTCGCGCACCCGCCGAAACACAGGCAGGAGCTCGTCTTCAGGCTTCGTGCCGGTCTTGTCGTCCGGATCATCAAACGCGTGATGGATCACACGGCCCGCGCCGGGCAGCACCGGGCACGTCTCCTTGGCGTGGTCGCACACCGTGATCACCGCGTCGAAGTTCTCTCCCTTGTAGAGATCGACGTGGTCCGAACGGGCCCCTGCGATATCAACACCCACCTCGGCCATCACCTTCACCGCCAGCGGGTGCACCGCGCTCGGCGCAACGCCGGCCGAACACACCTCTACCGCGTCGCCGCCCAAGGCTCGCAACCAACCGTCGGACATCTGCGAACGGCACCGGTTCGCGGTGCACAACACCAGGTAACGCTTCATCGGGTCTCTCCCGCAAAGTAGGACCAAGCCAAACGCCCGCGCAGCCTACCCGGACACCCGGGTCACCCCAACGCCTCGACCAACCTCGCCTCGTCCCACACCTCGACCCCCAGCTTCTCGGCCTTGGCGAGCTTCGAGCCCGCCGACTCCCCGGCGATCACCAGGTCGGTCTTCTTGCTCACGCTCCCGGTGACCTTGGCGCCCAGGGCCTGGAGCCGCTCGGTAAGCTCCGGCCGGGTGAAACCCTCGAGCGTGCCCGTGAGCACCACCGTCTTGCCGGCGAACACCGAACCCTCCGCGCCCTCTACGACGTCGACCTTGGGGTGAGTGAGATCGACACCCAACGCAGACAGCTGCGCAAAGGTCTTCTCACCGATCTCGCTGGTGAAGAACGACACCACCGACGCCGCGGTGATGGGGCCGATGTCCTCCACCTCGGCGATGGCTTCTTCCGACGCCTGCGCGATCGCCTCGGCCGAGCCGAAGTGCTCCGCCAACGCCCGGGCGCCGGTTACGCCCACGTGCCGGATCGTGAGGCCCGCGAGCACGCGCGCAAGCCCGCGCGGCTTGGCCGCCTCGACCCCGGCCAGCAGCAGCTCGACCTTCCGCTCGCCCATACGCTCGAGCGCCAGCAGCGCGTCTTGGTGCTCGCGCAACCGGAAGATGTCCGGCACGCCGGCGAGCAGCCCCGCGTCCACCAGCTGCTGCACCGTCTTGGCTCCGAGCGCATCGATGTCCATCTGCTTGCGCCCGACAAAGTGGATCAGCCGCTCCACCAGCTGCGCCGGGCACGACGGGTTCGGGCAGTACCGGGCGGTCTCGTCCTCGGGGCGTGGCTTTGGCGGAGCCTCGGTGTCCGCATCGCTCTCGGCTTCACCCGATTGTGAGGCGCCCCCGTACTCGATCTGCACCGGCGTGCCGCACTCGGGGCACACCTCGGGCGGCTTGATCTTGCGCACGCCCTTGCCACGCTCCGACAGCACCGGGCCTACCACCTGCGGGATGATCTCGCCGGCCTTCTCGACGACGACCCGGTCGCCCAGCCGGATGTCCTTGCGCAGGACCTCGCCGAAGTTGTGCAAAGTCGCGTGCCGCACCGTCGTGCCGGCGAGCAGCACCGGCTCCATCACCGCCCGGGGCGTGAGCTTGCCCGTCTTGCCGACCTGCCACTGCACCTCCAGCAGCGTCGTCACCGCCCGCTCGGCCGCGAACTTGTAGGCGATCAGCCAGCGCGGGCTCTTGCTCGTCGCGCCGAGCCGCGCTTGCAGGTCGAAGCGGTTGAGCTTGATCACGACGCCGTCGGTGCCGTAGCCCAGCTCGCCGCGCGCTTGGTCGAACCGTTCGACGTACGCCCAGGCCTCGTCGAGCCCGTCGACGCGCTCGATCTTCGGGTTCACCGGCAGACCCCAGGCCTTGCACGCTTCCAGGAAACCGTGCTGCGAATCGACCTTGGCGCCTTCGAGCACGCCCGCCGCGTGGGCGTAGAAGCGCAGGCCGCTCGGCGTCTTCCGCGGGTCCTTCTGCTTGAGCAGACCGGCCGTGGCGTTGCGGGGGTTGGCGAAGGGCTCGTCGCCGCGCTCGACGCGCTCGTCGCTGAGGTGCTGGAACAAGTCGCCGGTCATGAATAGCTCGCCGCGCGCTTCCAAGACCGCCGGGAGCTGCTTCGCGGGCCCTTCCAACTTGAGCGGGATCGCGCGGATGCGCTTGATGTTGCGCGTCACGTCGTCGCCCTGCTGACCGTCGCCGCGGGTCAGCGCGCGTACCAGCACGCCTTGCTCGTACCGCAGCGACACGGCCACGCCATCCACTTTCGGCTCACACAGCAGCCCCCCCGGGATGATTGCCGGAGGCGCCGGCTCGGCCTCCTCTGACGCCTCCTCTTCGCCCGCGAACAAGCCCCCGTCAGCGGAAGCGCTCCCGGCCTCTCCGCCGTCGTCACCGGCTTGGCCCAGCCCCAACCCCTTGGCGGTGCGCCCGAACCACGCCGACAGCTCGTCACGGTCGTAGGTGTTGTCGATCGACAGCATCGGCGCCGCGTGCGCCACCGTCTCGAAGCCCTCGTTGAGGTCGTCGCCCACCCGCTGGGTCGGCGAGTCCGGCGTCGCCAGCTCCGGGTGCTTGGCTTCGAGCTCGACCAGCTCGCGCAGCAGCGCGTCGTAGTCTTGATCCGAGATCTCCGGCGCCGCGTCGGCGTAGTACAGCCGGTCGTGCCGACGGATTTCGTCACGCAGCCGGTCGAGCTTCTTCACGATGGCGGCAGAAGCCTTTGCCACGCGCGGATCCTACCGCCGGACTACCGCGCGTAGTCGACGGTCCGCATCTCGCGCAGCACCGTCACCTTGATCTCGCCGGGGAACGTCACCTCTTCGCTCACCTTCTTGGCGATGTCGCGGGCGACGT
>JBCCXV010000172.1:0-5920 GCA_039191195.1 Planctomycetota bacterium | reverse complement strand
GGGCGGGGTAGGGCGCCGGGCGCACGCGGGCCGGTGCCGGGGCAAGGCCCCGGGGGGACCGGCATTATGCCGGCATGGGGCGCAGCGGCAACGCGGGGGGCTCCGGCTCGCGCCAGTGTCAGCCGATCGGCCGGGCTTCGGGCTGGATGAAGTTGAACACGGTGTACGGGTCGCGCCCGGCCATCAGGTGCTTGATCACGACCGCGGCGATGGCTTCGAGCTGCTGGGCGTGGCGCAGCGGCCCGAGCTCGAGCGGCTCGCTGCCCAGGTCGGCGATGAGCTCGGCGACTTGGGCGTTGGCCGGGGCGTGGTCGCCGGCGTACATCGTGACCAGCGTTCGGCCGTCGAACGCCGGCGGGTCCATCTCGAAGACCTTCGCCTGGCAGCAGTTGAAGGCCTTGACGACGTGGGCGCCCGGCAGCTCGGCGGCGATGGCCTGCGATAGCGAGCCTTCGGGGACCGGGCGGGTCATGCCGGTGTCGAAGTCGTAGGGGTTGTTGATGTCGACGACGGTCTTGCCGTCGAAGGCGTCCGGCCCGCCGGCTTGTTCGATGGCGTCGAACACGGCGGTGTTGACCACGGAGATCACGACGAGCTCGCCGAACGCGACGGCGTCGGGGGCCGAGCCGTGCTGGGCGCCGTGGCCGAGGGTTTGGGCGCAGGCGTGGGCTTTGTCGGGGTTGCGCCCGCCGATGAACAGGTCGTGCTTGGCGGCCCAGCGGGAGCCGAGCGCATGGGTCATGGCGCCGTAGCCGAGGAAAGCGATTTGCATAGGGTGGTCTGAAGGGGGTCAGCCGGCTTGGTAGGCGGCGCCGCCGGGCCCGCCGGCGTCGTTGCGCCAGATGGCGGGGCGCCAGTCGTATTGCTCGTCGCCGGTCTTCTTGACGTGGCCTAGGGCGGGGAACGGCAGGTGCGAACCGAAGACGAGCGTGCGCCCGCTGGCCGCCTCGTCGAGCACTCGGACGCGGGTGTCGGCGGCGCGCTCGGGGTCGGTGTCGAAGGCGATGTGCCAGTCGGGGTGGGCGAACTGGACCGGAGCGCAGTGGATGAGGTCGGCGACGAAGAACGCCGAGGCCTTCTCGTCGGAGATCTCGATCCCGCAGTGGCCCGGGGTGTGGCCGGGGATGTGGCGCAGCTCGAGCCCGGGCGCGATGGGCGTAAAGCGCTCGTTGGCGAGGTCGGTCCGGCCCTCGAAGAACTGGAGCGCGCCGCGGGCCGCTTGGGTCATGGCCGGGCGCATCGCGTCGGGCACGCCGGACTTGGCAAAGTCGGGCTCGCCGATCCAGAAGGCGTGTTCGGCCTCGTGGAGGACCAGCCGTGCCTTGGGGAGCCAGGTGGTGTTGGGCTCGACGAAGAGCCCGCCGACGTGGTCCGGGTGGAGGTGGGTGAGCACGAGGGTGTCGACATCGCCGGGCTCGGCGCCGAACGTGCGCAGGTGCGACAGGAGGTTGCCGGCGTTGGGCCCGAACGCGGCGCCGCAGCCGGTATCCACCAGCACGAGCCGGTCGCCGGTCTGGATGACGACGGCGTGGACGTCGCCGATGGCCTCGCCGGGCGGGATGAAGTTGTCCCAGAGGGCCTGGTGCACTTCTTCGGCGGGGGCGTTGGTTCCGATGGTCGGGTGCGCGGGTTGGAAGGGGAACCAGCCGTCGTGGATCACCGACACGCGGATGGACTCGACGTCGAAGGTAAACACGCCGGGCTGGGCGATGGGGCCGCCTCGGGGCGCCGGTGCGTCTTGGGCGAAGGCGCGTCGCGGGGCCAAGCCCGGGGCTCCGGGCGCGCCGAGGGCCATGGCGCCGCCCACGGCGCCGAGGCCAGCGAGCACGCCGCGTCGGGTGAGTTGTCCGCTGGCCGAATCGGCGTGCGCCTGGGCGTCCGCGGATTCCGTGGGCGGGGTGAGCGAGAAGGCTTCGGCGTCGGCGAATCGGGCGCGGTCGTACACGGGCGAACTCCTAGAGGGCTTCTTGAGACGGCAGCGATGTTAGAGGCCCCGCGCCGGGCGGCCGGGGTGGCTCGGCCGGCGGGCGCTAGTTTTTGGTGTCGTGGGACGCGCCGGGGGCTTGGCGGGCGTCTTTCCCCTTCCGTGCTCCGGCGACGCGGGGCTTGGCCGGCCGGGGGACGACCCGTAGGCTGGTTCCAGACGCCTGGACGATTTCGTTTGCTTGGAAGGGAGCCTCGATGATGCGATTCCGCACCGCGCTGTTGGGTTTGATGTTGGGCTTGTCGACGCCGGCGTGGGCGCAGCCCGCGGGGCCGGGGGTCGGTCAGCAGGGCGCCCAGCCCTTGGCCGTGGCCGAGGGCGACGGCGTGCGGATGGAGGTCTTTACCTTCGCCCAGGGCCAGGTGTCCGGCCGTTTCTTCACCGACGGCCAGTACGTGCCGTTCCGCGGGACGATGACGACCCAGGGCGGGGCGAACGTGATCCAGGGCACGGTGGACTTTCAGGGCCAGGCGTACCCGTTTACGACGCGCCAGGCCGACGCGACGACGGTGAACCTGAGCGTCGCGGGGGATCGTTATGTGATGCGGGTGGTCCCGTCGGGGGTGACGCCGGGCCCCGCGCCTCAGCCGGAGCCTCACCAGACGGTCAACCCCGGCCCTGGGGCCGGTCCGTCGATGAACTCGACAGAGGGCTGGCCGGAACAGGTCGAACTCGTGCGGCACGAGATCCCGGACCCCTGGATGGGCAACGCGACGGCCCACACAATGTGGCTGCCCAAGGGCTGGCGGTTCGAGCACAAGCAGGTGATCTGGAGGCCGGCCCAACTTCCGATGCCCGAGAAGATGGTCGTCGCGGTTTCGCCGACGGACGATGTCGTGGCCTGGTTGCCGGCGATCAAGGGCAAGTTTGAGCGCAACACCCCGCAGTACATCGCGAGCCAACGGCAATGGGGCGTGCAGGTTCCCGAGACCGTAGGCGAGGCCCCGCCGACCGACGTGGGGCGGTACCTGGCGGACTTCTTTGGGCGCTCCCCCGCGGTTACCGGCATGCGGGTGACCAAGGCCGAGCGCATCCCCCAACTCGAGCAGGTGATCCTGTCGATGCCCCAGGCGCGCATCCCCAACAACGGGCTGACGGGTCCCCCGCAGATCTGGGCGCTGTCGTTCGAGGCCGTGGAAGAGGGCAAGCCCGTGCGCAGCGAAGCCATCGTGATGTACATGACCCCGGGCCCCGGACTGCACAGCCCGGTGACGGGGTCCAAGAGCTACCGCTGGAGCATCTTCTTCCTGGCCATGATCGGCGGGCCGGCCGAAGGCTTCGATCAGCGCAACTCGTTCTTGTGGACGTTGGCGAGCACGATGCAGGACGACCCGCGCTGGCGCATGGCGTCGAACCAGGCGTTCCTGGAGATGGCGCGCCAGAACCTGGCCCAACGCGAGGCGATGTTCCGGGCCTCGCAGCGGGCGATCGCGATCCGCAATCAGATCAGCGACGATCAGGTCGCCCGGTGGCGCAAGGATCAAGAAAGCAAAGACTACCTGCACCACCAGCAGATGCAGGCGCTCTACGGCGTGCAGGACTACGAGACGACCAGCGGCGAGCGCATCTCGCTGCCCACGGCGTTCGACCACGTGTACCAATCGCGCAACACCGGGGAGATTGTCATCTCGAAGAAGCCGGTGCTCAACCCCGTGGCCATGGGGATGGAGCAGCTCATGAAGGCGACGGGTCGGCCACAGTGACCGCCGCGTCAGGAGGGGTGTGATGAAGCGTGTCGTCGCCGTCTTGGGTTTGCTCGTGTGCTTCACCAGCCCGGCGGCGGGTCAGCCGGGGGCCCAGCCCCTGGCCGTGGCCGAAGGCGACGGCGTGCGGATGGAGGTGTTTGCGTTTGACCGGGGCCAAGTCTCGGGGCGCTTCTTCACCGACGGGCAATATGTGCCGTTCACTGGGACGATGACGACCCAGGGCGCGGCGAACGTGATCCAGGGCACGTTCGACTACCAGGGTCAGGCGTACCCGTTCACGACGCAACAAGCCGACGCGTCGACGGTGAACCTGACCATCGCCGGTGATGTGTACGCGATGCGGGTGCGGGCGGTGACCCCCGCTCCGGCTCCTGCGCCGCAGCCGGAACCCGGGCGCGGAGTGACTCCGGGGCCTACGCCGGCTTCGTCGGCGGAGCGCGTTGAGTTCCGCCGGCACACGTTTGCGGACCCGACGACGGGCGTCGACGAGGCGTACACGCTTTGGGCGCCGTCGGACTGGCAGGTGCAGGGCCACGTCGCTTGGAGCGAGGGCAAGTTCCCGATGCCGACGTTCACGGGCATGGTTCGTTCTCCGCATGGCGAGAGCGTGGTGTACGCGCCGGGCGTGGGCGGGGTGCATGCGCCGGGGTTGACCCAGACGCCGCCGCCTCCGCGGGACGTGGCGCGCTACGTGGCCGACCACATGGCCCAGCACGTGGGCCCGGCGCGGGTGGTCGAGGCGGTGCGCGAACCCGAGCGGGAGAAGGCGACGCTGGCCGCGTGGTCGCGGGTGGGCATCCCGCAGCGCCCCGGGCGGCAGTTGCAAGCCTGGCGGGTGACGCTGAGCTACCAGGAGCAGGGCGTGGCGATGCGGCTGGACACGCCGGTGCTGCTGGTGACGAACCCGGCCCAGGGCGCGGTGGTCTGGAACCTCAGCTTTGCCTACATCGTGACGGGTCCCGAAGCGACCTACGACCAGCGCAAGGGGCTGCTGTTCGCCGTGGCGAACTCGGCGACGACGACGCCGACGTGGTTCCACGTGCGCCACGCGACGCTGGCGAAGATCAAGGCGATGAACGACCGGGCCGACGCGCAGGCGTGGATGGAAATCTCTCGGCGTGGCCACGAGATGCGGATGCGCGACATCCACGGCTGGGGCCAGACCGCGCTGCAGGTGATGCGCAGCGACGCCGGGGTCCGCCAGCGGTCCTTCGAGAGTTGGCGTCAGCAGCAGCAGAGCTCCGATTGGGGCCACAACCAGCAGCTCAAAATGCTCCACGGCGTCAAGGACTATCAGACCGTCGGCGGACAACGCATCGCGCTGCCGCAGCAGTACGGCTACGTGTATCAATCGCGCAGCAGCAACACGCTGGTGGTGTCCACCAAGCCGGTGGTCGGCCCGGAGGCTCAGGGCATGGAGCAGCTGCTGCCGGCGACGGGTCGGCCGGAGTAGGGGGGGTTAGTCGGGCTGCTGCAGCCGGCCTTGGACGCGCGTCCCGCCGGTGGCGTACACGGCGACGCGCGGCGTGTGGTGAATGAAGTCGCCGGGGAAGCCGAGCGAGATCTTGCTGGCGTCTTCGAGCCGTGCGAACTGGTCGTTGCTCAGGGTGAAGTTCAGGCAGCCGAGGTTGTCGTCGAGCTGCTTGACGGTGCGTGCCCCGAGGATGACCGACGTGACCCATGGCTTGTGCAGCAGCCACTGCAGCGCCGCTTGGGCCGGGGTGCAGCCGGCGTCTTGGGCGACGTCGACCAGCGCTTCAACGATGGCGACTTTGCGTTCGGTGAGCTGTGCTCCGCGCTCGGCACCCTCGGGTTTGGCCGCGGCGTTATCTTTCTGCTTCTGGAAGTCGGCCCGTGTGTACTTGCCGGTGAGCACGCCGCCGGCCAGCGGCGACCAGGGGAGCACGGCCAGGCCGAGCTCTTGGCACATCGGCGTGATCTCACGCTCGACGGTGCGCTCGGCCAGCGAATACGAGACCTGCGTCGCGACGAAGCGGGTGAGCGCGTGGGCCTCGGCGTAGGTGTTGAGCTGGGCGATCTTCCACGCCGGGGTGTCGCTGATGGCGATGTAGTGGACCTTGCCCTGGCGGACCAGGTCGTCGAAGGCGCGCATGAGTTCGTCGACGGGCGTCGTGCCGTCCCAGATGTGCAGCCAGTAGACGTCGAGGTAGTCGGTCTGGAGGTTGCGCAACGACGACTCGACGGCGGTCATCATCCGCTTGCGGTGGTT
>JBCCXV010000171.1:0-5940 GCA_039191195.1 Planctomycetota bacterium | reverse complement strand
GCCATCACCTCACGGCTGCGACCCGTCGCCTGCCACTTGTTGAAGTCGATCAGCACGCACAACCGGTCGAGCTTCTTCGCCGGCGCGAACATCGCCGCCTCCCACACCGAGCCCTCATTGCATTCGCCGTCCGACATCAGCACGAACACGCGCCGGTCGTCTCCGCGCAGACGACCCGCCAGCGCCACCCCAATCCCGATGGGCAAGCCGTGACCCAGCGACCCGGTCGCCACCTCGACCCCCGGCGCACAGAAGGGCGCCGGCTGCTCGGCCAGCACCGCGCCGTCGCGGTTGTAGTCGGCCAGCAGCGCATCGGAGATCACGCCGATGTCGTGCAGCACGGCGTACAGGGCGGGGATGGCGTGGCCCTTGCTGAAGATGAGGCGGTCGCGCGCCGGGTCGTCGGTGTGGGCCGGGTCGAACCGCATCGCGCTGTAGTAGGCCGTGGTCAGCAGGTCCAGGCACGACAGCGCCGACGCCAGGTGCGGGGTGCCGGCCGTGTGCGAAAGCGCAATCACCCGGGCCCGCAGCCGATCGGCCTTCGCCCGAAGCGCTTCGGGATCGGTCAAGCGGTAGGGCGGTTCGGCGACTGCGTCCATGGTTCTCTCAGGCAGGACTTCCGGGGTCAAGCCGGCTGCGCCTGCATCACCTTCACGTTGAAGTACCGCGGGTCGCTCATCGACTCCGGCAGCTTGCCGGCCGCAAAGGCCCGGACCAGATCGCCCACCGCGTCTTCGATCGTGTGCCGCGGCTCAAAGCCGAGTTCGGCCTTGATCTTGTCCGAGTTGATGTGGTAGCTGCGCGGGTCGTCCGTCGGCGTCGTCTCGACGTCGATCTCGCCCAACGCCGGCGTGAGTTCGGCGACCGTCTTCCGCACCGCCTCGGCCAGGTCCGCCACCGAGTGGTTGTGATAACCGGCGTTCCACACCTTGCCCGCCACCGTCGCGTCGTCCGCCGCCAGCACGGCCTCATAACACCGGCACATGTCTTCGATGTGGATGTTCGGACGCAACTGTTCCCCGCCGAACACCTTCACCTTCCGGTTGTGGTACGCGTGGTTCGTCAAGATGTTGACGATCACGTCCAGCCGTTGACGCGGCCCGTAACCGCACACCGTCGCCGGCCGGATCACCACCGGCGTAAAGCCGCTCGAAGCCCGCTCCAGCAGCACCGGCTCGCACTCGGCCTTGAACCTGCTGTAGTCGGTTAGCGGGGCGAGGACATGGTCTTCGGTCACGTCGGGTTGGTCCGACACGCCGTACACGCTCGAGCTCGACGCGTACACAAACCGCTTCACCCCCGCAGCCTGCGCGGCGTCAACCAACGGCTCGAACGCGTCCCGGTTGATGCTCTTGCCCAGCGCCGGGTCCAGCTCGAACGACGGGTCGTTGCTCACGCACGCCAGGTGGATCACCGCGTCCGCGCCCGCCGCCAACCGGTCCACCGCAGCGCGGTCACGCAGGTCTTCCCGCAGCAACTCCAGCGACGCGTGGTCGTGGTGCTCGGGGTACACCTGCTCGGGCTCGCCGAACCAGCAGAGGTCCAGCACCCGCACCCGGAAGCCGGCGTCTAGCAGACGCGGGACCAGCCGCGAGCCCACGTACCCCGCGCCGCCGGTGATCGCGATCAGGCTGGGCGGTTCGATGGCCATACGGTTCGGTCTCCTCACATCCTCGCGCGGTCAGGCCGGCGCGGCGGCTTTGCGGGTCGGCTTCGGCGGCTCCGAGGCCACGATCACGGGTTCGCACGACGGCCGCGACGCCTCGCAACGGTGCACCGCCGCGTCGCTCAAATAATGCACGATGGCCTGGTGGGCCACCTCCACCTCGCCGTACTCTGACGCCGGCACATAAAAGTTGAGATCGCCGAGCGACCGCAACGGGTTGCCCGGCGCAAAACCCGAAAACGTCACCACCGACGCCCCGACCTCGCGCGCCGCGTCCACGGCCCGAAGAATATTCTCGGATTGGCCAGAGCTACTCACCGCCACCAGGCAGTCGCCGGGCTTGGCCTTTAGCCGGATCAGCCGCGCAAAGGCGCACGCGTAGCCGTGGTCGTTGGCCAGCGCCGTCAGGATCGATGGGTGGTTGAACGTCAGCGCCGGGATCGCCGCCCGGTTGCACAGGTCCATCTCCAGATGCGCCACGATCGAGTGGCTGCCCCCATTGCCCACCCCGATCACCGTCCGCCCCGCGTCGCGCACCGACAGCAGACGGTCCACGGCCGAATCGGCCGCCCGGTCCAGGTCTAGCTCCGCCCCCACGGCGTCGGTGGCCTCGGTTTGACGCAGCAACTGCCCGAGGCGGTCAAAAAAGTCGGTCGCGGGCTTCATGCGGATCGGGGTCCTCGCGGCGGTCTCAAGCGCAGGCGTCGGAAGGCTTGGCACGCGGGGCAGGGGGGCTACTTCAGCAGGCCGTGCACGTGCCGCAGCAGCGAGCCTCGATCAAGATAACGGCGGTGGCCCACCGTCGCGACGGCCTCCGCCCCGGCCACCGAGCCAATAAACGCCGCCACCTCCACCGGCGCCCCCGCCGCCAACGCCGGCGCCATCAGCGACAAGAACGTGTCCCCCGCCCCCACGCGGTCCACCACCTTCGCCGCCACGGCCGGCGTCTCCACAAAGCCCAGGTCCCGGTTCCAGCACAGGCAGCCGTGCTTGCCACGGGTCGTCACCAGCGTCCCGCAGTCGATCCGGCGACGCACGCGGTCCATCACCTCCCGGATCGGGGGCGACGGGTCCCGCGCCTCCAGCCGCATCTCCCCCTCGGCCACGCACGCCAAGTCCGCCCGCGGATACTTGCCCAGCGTGTGGTAGCCGAAGTTGCCGGCGTTGGCCTGAGTGTTTACGGCCAAGAACTTGGCCCGCTGCGTCAGCACCGAGATCAGCTCCGGCGCGATCATCCCGTGCCCGAAGTCCACCACCAGCACGAGGTCGACGTCGTCGATCTTCGCCTCGACCGCCTCGATCAGCGCACGCGTGTCGGCCGGCTTCGGCGGGCCGTCCTCGATCTCGTACATCTCGATCATCTTCGTGAAGAAGTACGAGTCCACAAGCCGCCGCTTCACGATCGTCGGTGCGCCTTGTCGCGTCAGGAACGACGGCGCCACCCGCTCGGCCAGCTTCTCCCGCAGGAAGTCTTCCTGGCGGTTCCGGTCGCCCAGCTGCGTCACCACGTCCACCGCGCCCACCGCCGCGGCGCTGTTGTTCGCCACCGCCAGCACGCCCCCGGCGAACCGCTCGAGCCGCTCGCACTTCACCACCAGCGTCGGCTCTTTGCTGCTCTTGCCGATCGCCGTGCCGTACTGGTACTCGTCCACGATCGTCTCGCCGATCACCAGCGCCCGCATCGTCGACATCTTCTCGAAACACTCTTCGACGGCGTCGATCCCGAACTTCTCCGAGAACCCCTTCAGGTACCGCCGGGCCTTGTCCGGCAGCTGCGGGAAAAAGCGGTTCAGCAGGTTCGAGCTGCTAAAGACGATGTCGTCAGTAAACGCCAGCTCCCCGCCGGCCGCCTCGACCGCCGCACGCTCCTCCGCGATCGCGCCGGTCACGTCCTGGTCGTCTTTGTACTCAGAGCCCTTGACGTACAGGTCCGGCTGCAGACGCTCGATCGCCTCGGTCGCCCGCGGCCAGTCGTTCACCGCCGCGAAGTCCACGCACTTGAGCGCCGCGATGTGCTCGGCCCGCAACGCCTCGGGGAACGCCGGCCGGCCCGGCCCCTTATTCACGAACCGGTCCGGCGTGACCGTCACCACCAGCGCGTCGCCCATCTCCCGGGCCTGCTCGAAGTACCGCAGGTGCCCCACGTGCAGCAGGTCGAACACGCCGTGGCAGTGCACCACGCGCTTGCCTTCGGCGCGCAGCCGGGCGGTCTCCTCCGCCAATTCATCGATCTGGAGGACGTGCGCGGCCGTGGTCGTCATGCGGGGCCCGGTGGCGGGGGGGCGGGAAGGGGTCTTGCGGGGGGCGCCGTCCCCTCCGCTGGCCGCGCATGCTAACCGCGGCCCGAGGGGGTGCAAGGCCGGCCCGCCGGCGTCATCATGGGCCGACAAACCCGCAATCCCCCGCCATGACGACCCCCAGCCCAGAACCAGCACCCGCGCCGCCCATCGCAACCGACGCCCTCATCCTCGGCGGCGGCTCGGCCGGCCTCTGGACCCTCGACACCCTCGCCCGCGCCGGCTTTTCCTGCTTACTAGCCGAGAATCGCGCACTCGGAACCGGCCAGACCGTCGGCTCCCAGGGCATCATCCACGGCGGGCTCAAGTACACCCTCAAGGGCGCCCTCACCCCCTCCGCAACCGCCATCCGGGACATGCCCCAGCGCTGGCGCGATTCCGCCGACGGCGCCGCCGACCCAGACCTCTCCGCCGGCGACGTCGTCCGCGCCCCGCACTGCCACCTCTGGCGGACCGCCTCCCTCAAGTCCCGCCTCGGCATGGTCGGCGCCCGCGCCGGCCTCCGCGTCGCGCCCGTCCGCATCGACCCACCCGACTGGCCCCACGCCCTCGCCAACCTCCAAGGCGAGGTCTTCCGACTCGACGAGCAGGTCTGGAGCCCGGCCCGCTTCCTCGCGGCCCTGGCCAAGCCCCACCAGTCCCGCATCCTCCGCATCGCCCAAGACGACGGCCTCCAAGTCCTCCGCGATACCGCCCGACCCGGCCACGCGCCCCGCGTCACCCTCCGCTCGCCCGACGGCCGAACCCTCGAACTCGCGCCCAAGTGCATCGTCGTCACCACCGGCGCCGGCGCCGAGGCCCTCCGCACCAACCTCGGCGTCACGCCCCCACGCATGCAGCGACGCCCGGTCCACATGATCCTCGCCCGCGGCCAGGCGCTGCCCACGCTCAACGGCCACTGCGTCGACGGCCGCGTCACCCGCGTCACCATCACCTCCGACACCGACGCCCAGGGCCGCACCGTCTGGCAGATCGGCGGACAAGTCTCCGAAGACGGCGTCGACATGACCCCCGACGCCCTGCTCCGCCACGCCGTCGCCGAAGTCCGCGCGTCCCTCGGCGGGCTCGACACCGACGCCCTCGACTGGGCCACCTACCGCCTCGACAAGGCCGAGGTCTCCACCCGAGGCGGACTGCGCCCCGACGACGCCTTTGTCACCCGCGACGCCGCCGTCATCACCGCCTGGCCCACCAAGCTCGCGCTCGTCCCGCGCCTCGCCGACAAGGTCCGCGACGAAGTCGACGCCATCGCCCGGCAGGCCGGGAAGCCCGCGCCACAGGATCGCGACGCCGCCGCGCTCGCCGCCGTCGCCGACTGGCCCCGGCCCGACGTCGCCCCGCCGCCCTGGGAACAAGACCGCGATTGGCGGCCCACCGCCGACCTCGAAGCGGTCGCCGCCTCATGACCCCCCCCGCAACGCCAAACGGCCCCGCCCACCGCCGCCCGCTCGGCGCCCACGGCCCCGCGGTCGAACCCCTCGCATACGGCGCCGTCAAGATCGGCCGCAACCAAGGCCTCAAGCTCACCCCCTTCGCCCTGCCTTCCGAGCAGGCCGCCGAGCGATTCCTCCACGACCTCCTCGACGCCGGCGTCAACCTCATCGACACCGCGCCCGCCTACGGCCTGAGCGAGCAGCGCATCGGAAGCGCCCTCGCCCGCCGACGCGACGAGTTCGTCTTGTCCACCAAGGTCGGCGAGCACTTCCACGACGGCCGCTCCTGGTTCGACTTCACCTACGCCGGCGCCCTCGAAAGCCTCGACCGCTCTCGCCAGCGCCTCCAGACCGACGTGCTCGACCTCGCCCTCATCCACTCCAACGGCGATGACGCCGGCATCCTCGACGACGGCGCCCCGGTCGACGCCCTCTGCGAAGCCAAGCTCCGCGGATGGGTCCGCCAGATCGGCCTGTCCGGCAAGACCGTCGAAGGCGCCCGCCGAGCGCTCGCCTGGGCCGACGTGATCATGGTCCCCCTCAG
>JBCCXV010000170.1:0-5952 GCA_039191195.1 Planctomycetota bacterium | reverse complement strand
CGCGCCGAGGCGTGGCGACGCGTGGCGAGGGGCTCAATCCTCGTCGGCGTATTCCCAGACGGTCACCTCGAGCGATTGACGGCCCCATTGCAGGGCCCGCTCGTGGGTGGCGTAGAGCAGGTCGAGTTTGTGGCCCTTGATCGCGCCGCCACGGTCGAGCACGGGGATCGGCCGCTCGTCGTTGTAGCCGGGCACGGTGAGGATGGTGCCGAACGGCAGGAGGTCGGTATCGGCGGCGGCGAGCCGCATGCCGTTGGTCCACACGCTGTAGCCCGACGCGGTCATGCCGTCGGCGAAGTGACCGCAGGACTTCTCGTCCGGGCTGTAGGCCGTGGTCTCGAGCCGGATGGTGCGGACCGGACGGATGGGACGCCCGTCGTAGGTACGCCAATCGGCGCGGTCACTGGCCAGGGGCGGGGCGGCGTCGGGCGCGGTGGGCGCCGGCGCCAGCCGTTCGGTCACCAACCCTTGGCCCAAGAGGTCGGACGACGGATCGACGACGTACGTTCGCGGGCTCGGCGGCGTCTGTGCGGTCGGGTTGGCCTCGGCCTGGACCCGGGCGAGCGGGGCGTTGTCGCCGCTCAGCCACCGGTGGGCCCCGCCAATCGACTCGGGCAGGCTCAGCCACAGGGCCGCGGCGCCGCTCATCGCCAGCAGGCTCCACGCCGGCCAACGCCAGCGCGACCGCCTGGCGGCTTGCTGTCGGGCCGCCTTCGCGAGGCGATCGCGGCTCGGCTGTGCGGGACGTCCAAACATGGCTGGGCTCGAAGCGGGCGTCGTGTGCGAGGCGGGCCATCCGTAGCCCCGACGCCGGTCGAAGCGGTAATCGTACCCCGCGCCGGGCCGTTGCCCAATGTTCCTGCGTGAGAAAATGTCATCCGCTCCCGCCCGCCCGGCCGATGGCGGTGGATTTTGTGCCCCGAGCCCGTGGCGAGCCCACGGCGCGCCGAGTGAGGATCGAATCGCGTAACCCTTTCCGATCCCTCGTGTTGTGCGCCGTCAAGCCGGGGATATACTCCGCCCACGCCCGAGCCGTCTGCGGGGCGTCTGTGGGCCTTGGGGCCCGAGAATCCTGCCCGGCGGTATCACAACCCCGCTTGCCCCCAAGCCCCCCATTCCTCTAAGGAACCCCGATCATGGCCACCCAGACCACGCTGATCCTGCTCAAGCCCGACGCCGTCCAACGCGGCCTGATGGGCGAGGTGATCGGCCGCATCGAGCGCAAGGGCCTGACCTTCGCGGCGATGAAGCTCATCCACGTGCCCGAAGACTTGGCCAAGCAGCACTACGCCGAGCACGCCGAGCGGCCGTTCTTCCCCGGTCTGATCAAGTTTGTGACCAGCTCGCCGATCCTGGCGTGCGCGGTCCGGGGCCCCAGCGCCATCGAGGTCTGCCGGAAGCTCATCGGCGCCACCAACGGCCAGAAGGCCGAGCCCGGCACGATTCGCGGCGACCTGGGCATGTCCGCCGGCAACAACCTCATTCACGGCTCGGATAGCGCCGAGTCCGCCGAGCGCGAGCTCGCCCTGTGGTTCCCCGCCGGCGAAGGCCTGATCGACTACGCCCGCGCCAGCGACGCCTGGGTTTACGACCCGCAAGACCTTGCCTAACCCCGCGCGTCACGCAACCCTCTGGCGCCGCGACTGGGGTTGCAGCATGCACACGCGACCGCATCGAATGATCGTGATGGCCTTGGTGCTGCTTTGCGGCGCTGTTGCGGCGTATGCCGGGGAACCCGCGTTTGGCGAAGACACCCCGCTCGGCGGCGAGCCGAACCCGAGTTTCCGCGCCGTGGATGACGCGGTCATCCGCCACATGCAGCGCATCGACGCCCGCGCCGCGGTGATCGCCATCTCACGCAACGGCAAGATCCTCTACACCCAGGGCTACGGCTGGTTCGACGCCGATCGCACGACGCCCACGCCGCCCGACACGCTCATGCGTATCGCGAGCGTGAGCAAGCCCATCGCCAGCTCGCTCGCGTTCGAGGCGATCCGATCCAGCCACATGGCCGTGAACGCGCCCGTGCTCGAAGTGCTGGGCGTCGAGGTCGAAGACGCGCCTCTGGCCGACAAACGGTGGCGCGACATCACCGTCGATCACCTCCTTAAGCACCAAGGCGGGTGGGACGGCGCCCTGGCGGGCGACCCGATGTTCCAGATCGATCGTGTCGAGCGAGCCGCAGGCCTCGATCGCCCCGCCAACCCAAGCGACGTGGTCGAGTACATGTTGGGCCAGCCGCTCCAGTTCGCGCCCGGCGAGCGCACCGCCTACGCCAACGTCGGCTACTGCATCCTAGGGCGTGTGCTCGAGAGGGCCCGCGCCCAATCCTTCTCGGAAATCTTGGAAGAGTTTGTCACCCAGCGGTTGGGTACGCGCGACATCGTGGTCGGGCGAGACGACCCGGCCCTGCGTCACGAGCGCGAGGTCGACTACCCGCCCGAGGCGGGCGCATACGCCGTCGACGTGCTCGACGCCGCCGGCGGCATGGTGGCCTCCGCCCCCGCCCTTACCCGCTACCTCGACCGCTACTGGATCACCGGCGCCCGGCGCAACCCGTTCCAGAACGGCGAGGCGACGTTCTACGGCTCGCTGCCCGGAACCTCCGCGATGGTGCGCCAGCGCCCCGATCGCTTGAATGTCGCCGTGCTGTTCAACAACCGGCGCGACGCCCACATCCAGGAAGACCTCGACCGCCTCCGGCGTAAGATCGACGAGGCCATCACCGAAAGCCGCCGCTAACAACATCGCTACGCGACCCGCTCGCGCAGCGGCTGTGCGCGCGCCCCGCGGCGTATCTCGCCTAGGCGAGAACGTGCATCGAGCCGGGCGTGTCGTGGGCGTGTGGCCCGGCGGGCCCGGCCGTGGGAGATCGCCATGCCGCGCATCGCCGGGGCGGCCGCCCCGTTGTCCGTCCTGCTGCTTGTCGCGGGCTGCCTTGGCCCGAGGCCCATCGACCCCATCGCCCCGAGCTACGCCTCGAGCGAGGCCTACGCCTACCAACCCGTCAACCCCATCACCACCTGGGTCACGCCCGACCCGGACGTCGATCCGTCGGAAACGCCCAGCTACAACCACGCCGCGTTCTCCCGCGCCGTGCTGAGCGACACCGTCAACGAGGCCGTGCGTGTCGCCACGGCTCGAATCGATGCCAGCGGGGCGGTCACCTTCGGCCCCGTCGCCGCGACGGCCCAAGGCGAGAACGCCGCACTGGTTGTCGATTACATCACCTACGTCACCCGGTCCGAACACGTCGCCATCATCCGAGCGTCGGGTGGAGCGGTGCGTGTGCAAGAGCTTGGCCGCGAGTACACCGCCGAGCTCGGTGACGGCGAGTCGCTGCTGTTCGAGGGCGCCTTCCCCGTGTACGTCGGCGTGGGCCTCAGGCTTCGCGCCGACTACACCGCCACCGAGGGCCAGGTGCGGGCCCCCAGCCTGCCGTCGGTCGGGCTCGAGGCCCAGGCCGGCCGGATCGTCGGCACCCTCACCGTCCAGACCCTCGGCGTCACCGGCGAAGCGGTCTCCGGCCTGCTCCCCATCCAGAGCGACCTCAGCCCGTCGAGCATCCAGAACGCCCTCCAAGCCATCGGCGCCATTAAGGCCAAGATGTACGAGCCCGAGACGGTGGTCTCGCCGGTCGTCGTCGGCTTGGAGTCCCCCCTGACCGACCGCGACGCCGTGGTCGCCCTCGTCGGCTACGTCTACCAGCGCGATTACACCATCCAGGTACGACAAGACCCGCGCGGGCCCGACGAGCCCGACGGCGAACCCCGATGGTCCATCCTCTGGACGCTCGAGCCATACGCCGACTGAGGCTGCGCGGGGTAGCCCACCTCAGTGCCCGCCGGCGCGCGTGACGACCTCGGCGGCGACGACCGCGGCACGCCGGGCGGCGGCGACCAGGTCGAGCCCTTCGAGCCGCCCGGCCACGAGGCCCGCGGTGAACGCGTCGCCCGCGCCCGTCGTGTCCGCTACCGGGCCCGGCGGATCGGCGGGAGGGGTCGGGGTCACGGGCGCTCCGGGGGCGCCTTGGACGACCGCGCCCCGCTCGCCGAGCGTCACCACCAGCCATCCCGTCGCGCCACGATCGCGATAGACCTGGAGCATGTCCGCCGGGTCGGACGCGCCGGTCTGTCCGCACGCTTCGGCCTCGGAGGGCGCGTAGACCTCCACCCAAGGCAAGCACGGGGCGAGGTCCGCCAAAGAGCCGCCGTCGCCGCCGGCGTCCATCGTGGTGATCACGCCCTGGTTCTTGAGACTTTCCAGCAGAGCGGGCAGCCCCGGCTCCAGCGCAGGCAGGCGCGAGAAGTAGCCCACCAGCACCGCCTTGGGCTTGAGCGCTTCGCAGGCTTCCGCCACCTCTTCCGGGGTCAGGCCTTTGTGGGCCCCGCCGGCCGCGAGGAAGCTCCGCTCACCCCCGGCGTCGCGCAACACGATCGCGGTGGAGGTGCGCTCGCCGGGAGTCGCCGTGACCGTCCTCATGTCGACCCCCTCGTCTTTCAGCGCATCGCAGGTCAGCCGGCCCGCCGGGTCGTCGCCCACCCGGCTGCACACGGCGGCGCTCAGACCCATGCGGCTCAGCGTGATCGACGTGTTGCCCGCGCAGCCGCCCGGCGCCAGCCGCACGCCGTCCACTTCGCGCAGCACCCCGCCGCCGATCGGCCGATCGAGTTCGACCGGCCCGGCGAGCGCATCCAGCACCAACGATCCCGCGCAGAGCACGTCGCACGTCATCGCTTCAAGCTAACGGGCGTTGACCAAGCCCGGCGTTGCCTCGACACTCGGGCATGACCGATCCCAACCATCCCGCGCCCGAACCGCCAGGTGAGCCGGCATCCGGCGAAGAGTCGACACCGGAAGCCCAGACGCCGCCGCACCCCGGCCGGGCGGGCGCCGACGCGCTGGAGCATGAGCCGCAGTTCGTGCAAGACATCCGGGGTTCGGTCCGACGCATCGGCGGCTACTTGCACCGCGTGACGCCGGTCTTCGACGACGCCGACAAGGTCGTTAGCTACCTCTCGCGCCCGCTCATGGTCGAGTTCCAGCTGCGCGACGTGATGCAGGTGATCGTGGGCTCGGCGCTGCTCGCCACGCCGCTGGCCTTCACCGGCGAAGCCTGGGACCTCGGCGCCCGGCTCCCGCTCATCAACTGCCTCATCCTCACCGGCTTGGCCCTGCTGTTCGTCGGCGTGTTCACCTACGCCAACTTCTACCGCGGCGTGATCCGCGGTTACGAGAGCCAGTTCGTGATACGGGTCGCCACGACCTACCTGTTCTCGCTGGCCTTCGTCGCGGTCTTGCTGGGCCTGCTCGAACAGACGCCCTGGCGGGAAGACTGGGAGACGGCCCTCAAGCGCGTCCTGCTGGTGGGCTTCCCCGCGTGCTTGGCCGGAACCGCCGCCGACGCGATTAAGTGACCGTGTTAAGCCATACCGAGCCGCCGTTATGGACGCCAGCCTCGACGATTTCTTGCAAGAACTGCTCGCCGCCCAGGCGTCGGGCGAGCGAGACCGGGTGCTTACGCTCGTCGCCGACGATGCCGTCTACTGGTTCAGCAACGGCGACGCCCACCACGGGCTGCCCGCGATCGAAGCGGCCTTCGTGCGCAACGCCGAGGCGATCGAGGGCGACGACTACCGCGTGTCCGACGTCGTATGGCTGTCTCGGGGCGACACCGCCGCGGCGCTGCGCTTCCGCTTCGCCTGGTCCGGCCGGGTGAAGGGTGAGGCGGTATCCGCCTCGGGTCGGGGGACGTGGGTCCTGGCGCTGCGCGACGGACGGTGGCGCGTCGTGCACGAGCACCTCAGCCGCGGCGAGGCGTAGCCCTCACCCCGCCTGCTGGAACTGGCACCGCCCGGTGCCGGCGCAGGCCTCGCACTCGGCGGCCTGACCCTTCATCTGCTGCAGGCAGTGGTCCAGACGGCTCTCGATCACGTCCGCCATCATCGGGTG
>JBCCXV010000169.1:0-5961 GCA_039191195.1 Planctomycetota bacterium | reverse complement strand
GGCCTTGGACGCGTCGATGAGCTGGATCGAGCCGTCGTGGTGTTCGACGATGGCGGTGCAGCCTTCGATCCAGTCGCCGCAGTTGTAGTAGGCCACGGGGCCGTCGGTGCGGACCTCGGCCTGGTGGATATGGCCGCAGACCACGCCGTCGAGCCCGCGGCGCTCGGCTTCGTTCATCAGGGCTTCTTCGAAGCGCGATACGAACATGCAGGCCGACTTGACCTTGGCTTTGACCGCCTTGGAGAGCGATTGGTACGGCAGCCCGAGGCGGCGGCGTAGGGCGTTGTAGCGGCGGTTGGCCATGACGAGCATGTCGTAGGCCTGGGCGCCGAGCATGGAGACGAGGCGCGAGTGCCGGACCACGAGGTCGAACTGGTCGCCGTGGGTCACGAGCAGCCGGCGCCGGTCGGCGGTGACGTGGACGGCGAAGGGGACGACGCGGACGCCGCCGAAGTCGCTGTCGAAGAACTGCCGGGCGCCCTCGTCGTGGTTGCCGGGGATGAGCACGACGTCGGTGCCGTGCTTGGTGTGGTTGAGGAGTCGGCGGATGACGTTGTTGTGCTCGCCGGGCCAGTACCAGCGTTGGCGTAGGCGCCACATGTCGATGATGTCGCCGACGAGGTAGATCCGCTGGCAGCGGGTGTACTTGAGGAACTGCGACAGCACGCGGGCCTCGCTGGCGCGGGACCCGAGGTGGCAGTCGGAGAGGAAGACGGTGCGGACGTCGAGCGTCATGCTGGGTCCCGAAGGGGCCCGTGGCCTTGTGGGGAGGCGTGGGCCGCGGTCGAGTGGCGATCGGCTCCGGGCTCCGCCCGGGGGGTGGTGAGATCGCGATTCCGCTGCGCGTAACTATCGTCGATTTGGGGCGGGGTTTTGTTTAATCCCGGTGAATGAGTGGGGGATTCACAGCGGAGAAGCCGGCGAAGCTGGGGGGCTCACGGCTCCAGCAGCACCTTGATCTGTCCCGGGGCCGCGGCTTGTCGGAGGGCGTCGACGCCGGCTTCGAGGGGCATGCGGCGGGTGATGAGCGAGGTCACGTCGACCTGGTGGCCGGCGAGCATCCGCAGGGCCTCGTCGAACGGGCCGCAACGGCTGCCGACGACCGTGATCTCGTCGATCACGATCCGGGCGAGGTCTTCGGACGAAGGCGGGCGCGGGTCGGCATCCGCTTTCTGCTGAGCAGCATTGCTTGCGGGGGCGCTTCCGGGGGCGACGGTGGTCTTGAGGACGATCGTTCCGCGCGGGCGGACCATGTTCAGGGCGGTGCGCAGGCCCTGGGCCGAGCCGGTGCAGTCGACGACGATGTCTTGGTCTTGGTGGAGGCCGGCTTCGCGAAGGGGTCTGCGGACGACGCCCCACTTCTCGCAGAGTTCGAGCTTGTCGGCGTGCTTGCCGACGCACCGGGTGCGTGGGTTGGCGTTGGCGAGGACCTGGGCGCAGAGTAGGCCGAGCCGGCCGTCGCCGAGCACGGTGACGTTTTCGGCTTCGGCGACGTCGACCTGGCGCAGGACCTGGGCCGCGGCGGCGAGGGGTTCGGCGAAGACGGCCCGGTCGTCCTCGACCGTGTCGGGCACGGCGTGGAGGTTGGCGACGGGCAGGACGAAGCGGTCGGCGAAGGCGCCGTCGTGGTCCAGGATGCCCAGCACGGTCCGGGTTCGGCAGTGGCCGGGGAGGCCGGCGAGGCAGAGGTCGCACTCGCCGACGGGGCAGTTGATCTCGCCGACGACCCGCTGGCCGACCCACTCTTTGTGGGCCGGGTCGGCGATGGCCTCGACCACGGCGATGAACTCGTGGCCGAGTACGCCCTGGTAGCCCATGTAGCCCCGGCAGAGCTCGAGGTCGGTCGAGCACACGCCCATGCGGGTCGGGCGGAGCAGGGCCTGGCCCGGGCCGGGGGTTGGCTCGGGGTAGTCGGTCCGGAGTTGGGGGCCGTCGGGCCCGAGCCAGAGAGCACGCACGCGTGCGAGTTTAGACTGCACCGGATGAGTAAGCCCCGCGTGCTGCTGCTGCCGAACCTTTCGAAGAGCCGGGTGGCCGAGGCGTTGGCGTCTTTCCGGCCGTGGCTGGAAGCCCGGTCGGAGGTTGTCGCCGAGTCGGCGGTGCGTGAGCTGACCCCCGAGGGCGTGGCGGGTTTGCCGCCGGCCGACCTGGCGATCGTGTTGGGGGGGGATGGCACGCTGCTTTGGGCGGCGCGGTCGCTGCTGGGCCGGCCCGAGCCGATGCTGGGGATCAACTTCGGCAAGCTGGGTTTCTTGGCCGAGTTCCAGATCGACGACGTGGAGCGGCACTGGGACGCGGTGAGCTGCGGGCAGTGCCGTCACACCGAGCGTGTGATGATGGACGTGCGGGTGTACGACGCCGGCTACCCGCGTTGGGGTCACGGGGCGGGGGCGGAGGCGCCGCCGGTGCACCGGGCGGTGGCGATGAACGACGCGGTGATCAACGCCGGCCCGCCGTTCCGCATGCTGGAGCTGGAGCTGGCGATCAATCCGCTCGACGGGGGGGCTTCGGCGACGGGTTTCCGTGGCGACGGCGTGGTGGTGTGCACCCCGTCGGGGTCGACGGCGTACAACCTCTCGGCGGGCGGGCCGATCATCTCGCCGGGCGTCGAGGCGTTCTGCGTGGCGCCGCTTAACCCGCAGAGCCTGTCGTTCCGGCCGATCGTGTTCGGGGCCGATTCGGACACCTGGCTCGCGGTGAACGAGGCGAACGAGGGATCCGCGCTGGTGCTCGACGGCCAGTTCGCCGGGAACCTCCGGGCCGGCCAGCAGGTGCGGATCGACCGGCACCCCGACGCGGTGCGGCTGATCCACAACCCCGAGTTGTCGTACTGGTCGATGCTGGGCAAGAAGATGCACTGGGCGGCGGCGCCCCGGCGTCACGCTTGAGCGTGGCGTCCGACTCCGGAGGCGGGGGGTGTTTCGGGGCCTTGCGCGTGGCGCGGGCCCACTAGACTGTGTGGATATCGCGATCGGGACCGCGGGCTCGGGGAGCCCGGCGTTGGTCCGGTCGCCAGGAGACTTTGCGTGATGCTGACGACCCGCCGACTGTGTACATGTCTGGGTTCGACCTTGGGGCTGGCCGCGTGCCTGTGGGTGTCGCCCGCGTGGGCCGACGAGCCTGCGGTGGCGGAAGCCGCGGCGCCGGCGGTGGTGGACGTCGTGGAGGAAGTCGGAGCCGTCGCGGAGGCGGTCGCGGCGGAGGTTTCGGTCGAGGCGACGCGACAGCCGCCTGTGGCGCCCGAAGTGGCGACGCCGGGCACGGGCCGGGGTCAGGTGGGCTGGCTGTCGATTTCGGAGGGGTTGCGCGAGGGCGCCGAGCCGGTGGACCTGTTTGGCGAAGGCGGCACGGGCGAGCCGTCGCTCCGGGACGTGCTGGACCAGGTCCGGCACGTGGCGGCGAGCGACGACCACCGCGGGATGGTGCTGTTTTTGGATCAGCCCATGCTGTCGACGACGCAGGTCGAGGCGATCGGCGCGGCGCTGCGCGAGATGCCGGACGACAAGCCGACGGTGGTGTTCGCCGAGGCGTACACGCTGTCGGAGTACCTGCTGGCGTGTTCGGCCGACTGGGTGGTGCTGCAAGACAACGGTTCGGTCTGGCTGACCGGGTTGGGGATGGAGCAGATGTACCTGGCCGGGTTGCTGGAGAAGGTCGGGATCACCGCCGACTTCGTGCAGATCGGCGACTACAAGGGCGCCGCCGAGCCGCTGACGAACCGGGAGCCGTCGCCGGAGTGGAACCAGAACATCGATAACCTGCTCGACGGCATCTACGCGTCGATTGGCCATCGCATGACCGAGGGGCGCGGTTGGAGCCACGAGCAGTTCGAGGGCGTGCTCGCCGACGCGATGATGCTTGGCGACGACGACCTGGTGTCGCGGGGCGTCGTGGACCGGGTCGATGGGCGTCAGATGCAGGCCGTGGCGGCCGAGGTGTTCGGGACCGGGTTTGAGTACGACGCCGAGATGGGTTTCCGCGGGGGGTCGGTGAAGCCCCCGGACAACCCGTTTGCATTGTTCGCGGCCCTGCTGGCCGAGGACAAGCGGGGCACGCGTGGCCCGACGCTGGCCGTGTACCAGCTGCGTGGCCCGATCACCAGCGGCGACGGTTCGCGGGGCGACGGCCTGTTCACCACCGAGTCGATCGGCTCGCGCACCGTGCTGGAACAGCTCGCCGAGCTGCGTGACGACGACAACATCGAGGGCGTGGTGCTGCGGATCGACTCGCCGGGCGGCTCGGCGCTGGCGTCGGAGGTGATGTGGCAGGCGATCCAGGAGGTCGCGCAAGAGAAGCCGGTGTTCGCGTCGATCGGCGGGATGGCGGCGTCGGGCGGGTACTACTTGGCGTGTTCGGCCGAGGAGATCTACGTGCAGCCGTCGTCGGTCGTCGGTTCGATCGGCGTGGTGGGCGGGAAGCTGCACATGGGCGGGCTCTACGACTGGCTGGGCGTGAACGTCGTGGTGCGGCAGCGCGGGCCTAACGGCGACCTGTTCAACTCGGTCTCCGGTTTTAGCGACGACCAGCGCGGCAAGATCCGTGCGTCGATGCAGACGATCTACGAGCAGTTCCTGGGCCGGGTGCAAGACGGCCGGGGCGACCGGGTGGCCGACCTGGATGCGGTGGTGGCCGGTCGGCTGTTCACCGGCGTGCAGGCGACCGAGAACGGCCTGGCCGACGCGTTGGGCGGCGTCGACGAAGCCCTCGCCGGCTTGGCCGGCAGCCTGGGCGCCGAGGTCGAGGACTACAACTTGCTGCTGCTGCCGCGGCCGATGAATTTCTCTGAGTTCCTCGAGAGCTTGGCGGGCGGGGGCATGCAGGCGAGCTCGCCCCTGGCCGGGCACCCGGCGCCGGCGGCGTTGCGGGAGCTGATGGGCCCCGAGGCCTGGCGTCAGGTTTCCTGGAGCCTGGGCGCGTTGATGCAGCTCCGCCACGAGCCGGTGCTGCTGACCACGCCCGCGACGATCCGGCTGCGATGATCCGGGTTGCGGCGATCCTGCCGGCCGCCGGCCGGGGCCAGCGCTTCGGCGGGGCGGGCAAGGCGTCGGCGTCGAAGGTCGAGTTCGAGCTCGCCGGTAAGGCCGTACTGCTGCACGCGCTGGACGCGCTGATGGCCCGGCCCGAGGTCGAGCAAGCGGTGGTGGCGGTGGACCCGTCGCGGTTCGACGAGTTCGCCGACCGGTGGCGCGACGCCGTGGAAGCCCGCGGGGGCGTGCTGGTTCGGGGCGGCGCGAAGGACCGCTGGGAGACGGTGCGGTTGGCGCTGGGGGCGGTGGGCGACGGCTGCACGCACGTGGCGGTGCACGACGCGGCCCGGCCGGCGGCGTCGCAGGCGTTGCTCGAGCGTGTGTTCGCGGCGGCGGCGTTGCACGACGCGGTGATCCCGGGCCTGCCGGTGAGCGACACGCTCAAACGCGCCGAAGTCGATGAGGATTCGAGCGGGGTCGCTTCCGGGTCCACTTCTGGGGGAGGGCGTGATCTGGCGGACGACATCCTGGGGCTGGACCCGCTCGCCGGGCTGGGCGGGGAAGGCGGGGGCCAAGCGTCGCCGGTCGAAGTCCAGCGGGTGGTCGAGAGCGTGGGTCGGGATGGGCTTTTCGCCGTGCAGACCCCGCAGGTGTTCGAGCGCGGGCTGCTGCTGCGGGCCTACGCGGCGCTAGGCGACGAGCCGGAAGGGGTGACCGACGACGCCTCGGCGGTCGAGCGGCTGGGCGAGCCGGTGCGGATCGTGCCGGGCGACCCGACGAACCTCAAGCTCACCCGGCCGGAAGACGCGGAGGTGCTCGAGGCGATCCTCTCGGCCCGGCAGACCACCGACGCTCGGGACAAGGTCAAAGAGCTTTGGGCCGACGAAGAAGACCGCTGGTGACCCCCGGAAGCCCCCCGGAAGCCCCCCGGGGGCCCCCCCGAGGCCCCCCCTGGCAGTTGACCGGAGCTGTCCTGGGTGGTTTCCGGGGGAGG
>JBCCXV010000168.1:0-5961 GCA_039191195.1 Planctomycetota bacterium | reverse complement strand
ACGCCGCAAGAGCACGACCCCGACGCGGGGCTTCGCTTTCGCGTCTTTGGGGACGACCCGACGGGGACGGATCACGACTTGAAGGTGTGGGCCAAGCGGTTGGCGGCGCTGCCGGAGGGCGATCGGCCGGCGATCCGGCTGGACTGCGGGCGGGACGATTTCTTGTTCGAGCACACGCAGGGGTACAGCGCGTTGCTGAAGGATCTCGGGATTGCGCACGAGAACCACGTGGAAGACGGCGACCACGAGTGGGGGTACTGGGACCGGCACGTTCAGCCGGCGCTGGACTTTCACGTGAAGCACTTGGACATGCCGGCGCCGGCGGGCGGCTAAGCCTGGGGAGGGATGTCTTCGAAGCGGTCCCCGGGGCGGATGGGCCGGCCGGTGATGAACTGCGCGATGGGCATGGGGCCAGAGCCGGGGGCCTGGACTTCGAGCAGCTTGATGGCGCCGGTGGCGCAGGCGATGCGGACATCGTCAGGGCCCGCGGCGTGGGGCGGCAAGACTTCGCCGGGCTGGGCGCCCGCGGTGCGGGCGTCGGGCATGGCATCGACACGCTTGAGGACCAGCTCTCGACGTTCTCCCGAAGTCGAGAACCAGGCGACCCGGCAGCCGGGCCAGGGGGTGAGGCCGTGAGCCAGGGCGCGGACGCGGTCGGCGGGCTGATCGAAGGCGACGGTGCCGTCGGCTTTCTTGAGCTTGGGCGCCTTGGTGGCGCGGGATTCGTCTTGCGTTTGCGGGGAAAGCGAGCCTTGTTCGAGCTGGTCGAGCACGCCGAGGATGGCGTCGGGGCCGAGTTGAGAGAGGCGGTCGTGGAGCTCGCCGGAGGTTTCTTGCGGGTCGATGGGGGTGGAGGCGGCGGCGTAGACGGGGCCGGCGTCCATGCGTTGGGCCAGTCCGATGACGGCGACGCCGGTGGTGGGCTGGCCGTCCATGACGGCGCGTTGGATGGGCGCGGCGCCGCGGTACTTGGGCAGGAGCGAGGCGTGGAGGTTGACGGCGAGGTCTCGGCCGGCGGCGGAGATGACGTCGTCGCTCAGCTTCTGGCCGAAGGCGATGACGACGGCGGCGCGGGCGTCCCACTGGCGCAGCTGCGCGACGAAGTCGGGGGTGTTGACGTCTTGGCTGCGGGTGGCGGTGAGGCCGAGGGCCTCGGCTTGTTGGGCGATGGGCGTGGGGGTGAGAACGCGTTTGCGGCCGGCGGGCTTGTCGGGCTGGGTGACGACGCCGACGACGTCGTGGCGCTGGTGGAGGGCGCGGAGGGTGGGGATGCCGAAGGCGCCGGCGCCGAGGAAGGTCACGCGCATGGTTGGGCCAGGGGGTGGAGCGGTCGGGCTTAGGGGCGTGCGGCTTCGAGCTCGCGGATGGCGCGTCGGTTGGCGATGCGGTCGGCGGCGTTCATGCGGTCGAGGATGAGCCGTCCGTCGAGGTGGTCGGTTTCGTGCTGCCAGATGCGGGCGAGGAGGTTGTCGGATCGTTCGGTGAACGCTTCACCGGCGAGGTTGACGGCGTCGATCTGGACGGCCCGGGGTCGGGTGACCAAGACGGTGACGCCCGGGAGGCTGAGGCAGCCCTCGTCGGCGGGTTCGGTTTCAGGGTCGGGGTCGGAGAGGACGGGGTTGAAGTAGACGCGGTCGTCGTCGGGTTGTCCGGTGGGGTTGGCGACGAAGAGCCGCCAGGGGAGGCCGACTTGGGGTGCGGCGAGTCCGACGCCCTGGGCCTGGTGCATGAGGTCGATCATGCGTCGTGCGACGGCCTGGACGTGGGGATCGGCGGGGTCGACGGGGGCGGCGGGCTCGCGCAGGACGGGGTCCGGGTAGTGGACGATGCGGAGGGAGTCGGGGTCGACGGCCATGCTGCGGAGCCTATGCGGGGGCGGTGTCAAGGGGCAAGGGCGCCGCTAACCGTAAACTCCAGAACGACTTGGCGCTTGACCTGGCCGCGGCGGGTGGGCATGATGCCCATGCGTTTGGCGGCGGCTTCCCCGGGGGCCCCGCACCGAGAGCCTGCCCCGCCCCACCCCACGAATCGGAACGTGCTGACCCATGGCGACGGTCACCAAGAAGGAACTCATCGACCAGATCGCCGAGGCCACGGGCCAGAAGCGGGTGGCGGTGAAAGAGACGGTTCAGAGCTTCCTGGACAACATCATTGTCGAGCTCGGCAAGGGTAACCGCTTGGAATTTCGGGACTTCGGCGTGTTCGAGGTGAAGCAGCGTCGCGCTCGGCGGGCCCAGAACCCCAAGACGCTCAAGCCGGTGTGGGTGCCGGCCAAGAGCACGGTGAAGTTCAAGGTTGGGCGTTTGATGAAGCAGACGCTCGAGCAGGTGGACGTCGATGGCGGGATGCCGTCGGACCTGGAAGAGGGTTTCGAGCCGGGTTCGGACGCCGGCGCGCCCGACTCGCCGTGAGCGGGCCCGTGTCGGGCTCGTCGGTGCAAGCACCCAAAGACGAAGAGTTGGCCGGAGCCGTGAGCGGTGTGGTGTCGCGATCTGGACTCGACGCGGCGCTGTCGGTACGTCTGGAGGAACTGGCCGAGCAGGGGCTTGCGCGGCGTTTGGGGGTCGTCCCTACAAATCGCCGGGAAGTGCGGGACGCCGACGGGCGGGTGCTGCTGAACCTGGCGGGCAACGACTACCTGGCGCTAGCGGGCGATGCGCGCTTGGCCCGGGCGGCGACGGAGGCGATCGCGCGGCACGGCGTGGGGTCCGGGGCGAGCCGTCTGATTGGCGCGGGGTCGCCGGTGCATGGGGAGGCGGAGCGCGCGGTCGCGTCGTGGAAGAGCGCAGAGGCCGCGCTGCTCCTGCCGACGGGCTACATGGCGAACGTGGCGGCGCTGCAGACGCTGGCGGGGCCGGGCGACACGGTGCTGCACGACAAGCTGAACCACGCGAGCCTGCTGGACGCGAGCCGGGCGTGCGGGGCGCGCAGCCGCAGGTTTGCGCACCTGGACTACGCGGCGCTCGAGCGGAAGCTGTCGCGCCTACGCGGCGGGGGGAGTGGAAGCGACGGCCGGGTGGTGATCGCGACCGACGCCGTGTTCTCGATGGACGGCGACGCGGCGGACCTGCCGGCGTTGTGCGAGCTGGCGGACCGGTATCGGGCGGTGCTCTTGGTGGACGAGGCGCACTCGACGGGGGTGCTGGGGCCGACCGGCGCCGGGCTTGCCGAAGCGCAGGGCGTGTCGGAGCGCGTCGACGTGAGCGTCGTCACGGCGAGCAAGGCGCTCGGGGGCCTGGGCGGGCTGATCTGCGGGTCGCGGACGCTGATCGACGCGGTGATCCACTTCGGTCGTGCGGGCATCTACACGACGGGTTGCCCGGCGGCGCAGGCGGCGTGCGTGGCGGAAGCGGCGCGGGTGGCGCGGGCGGAGCCGGAGCGTCGTGAAACCCTGGCGGCGCTATCGGCGGCGCTGCGTGAACGGCTGCGCGGGCTGGGTTGGCGTGTGCCGGAGACGAAGGTGGTAACGCCGATTGTGCCGGTGCTGACGGGGAGCCCGGAGGCGGCGACGGCGCTTGCGCAACGGCTGCTTGATGGGGGGGTGTTTGCGCCGGCGGTGCGCCCGCCGACGGTTTCGCCGGGGGCGTCGCGGGTGCGGCTGTCGCTGCGTAGCGACCTGACGGATGCGGACCTCGAGCGCGTGGCGTCGGCGCTGGGTTCGGCGGACCGTTGAGGGGGTCGTAAGAAAGCACAAGGGCCCGCGTTTTGGCGCGAGCCCTCGTGGGAGATAGCGGTGGGGTGTGGGTTGATCAGGCGTTGCGGCGACGGATCATCGCGGCGGCGCCGGCGAGGCCCAGGAGCAGGCCGGAGGCGGGCTCGGGGACGATGACGAAGGTGCTGTTGACGGTGACGGTGTCGCCGGCGGTCAGGAAGAACTCGAAGTCGATGCCAAACTCTTCGCCGGTGGAGAGCGCGGGGACGGCGACGATGCCGGAGCTGGCCGAGGCGCTGTCGGAGGTGGCGGGGAAGAAGGTGGCGGCGAGGGGGAGTTGGGGGTCGCCGGGGAGGAGCAGGTCGAGGACGTCGCCGTCTCCGCCGAAGAACCCGTTGTAGATGGAGTCGCCGGAGATGGAGAAGTCGGCGGCGGCGTCGACGCCGTTGTCGGAGGTGTCGGTCAGGGTGAACTCGACGGTGCCCGAGGCGATGGCGGGGTCGACATCGACGCTGGAGAAGAGGCTGCTGCTGACCACGAAGCTCTGGTCGATGCCGGAGACGTTGGTGAAGCTAAAGGCGACGTTGATGAACGGGTCGGGGTCGAGGGAGATGTTGGCGTTGCTGAGGACCCAGCCGGGGGTGGACCCGCCGAAGTCGTTGGTTTGGGACCAGGTGAAGCTGCCGTCGTTGATGTTGACGGCCAGCTCGCCGTTGGCCATCAGGGCAGCGGTATCGATGAGTGTTTCGCTGCCCGTGGGGCCGGCGGTGATGGTGGCGCCGGTGTCGGCGAAGTTGGACGAGAGCGGCCCGGCGAACGCGGACGTTCCCGCCAGCGCGGCGGCGGCGAAGCTGAAGGTGCGGTGCATGCGGGGTGTCTTCCTTTCCTCCTGGGACATCCTGCCCAGCTGCTCAAGAATACTTTCGTGAGCGTCTGATTATGCGTTAACGTTTCGTTAGAAAACGGTAAGGCGCGGCGTTGCGGGAGCACTCGGGTGCTTCCCCCTTGGGACATGTCGCACAAAGGCCCCGGGCTTGCGGGCGTGGGGCCGTCGGGCAAAGAAAGGCGTGAGCAGACGTTATGGGTTAGTGGACGGTGAGCGCGGGGCGGTCGGCGGCGCCTTCGAGCTCGAGGGCCCCGACCTGGGAGACCAGCCGGCTGCAGACCCCCTGGAGGGCCTGGGCGAGGGCGGGCTCGCGGGTGAAGTTGGCGGTGGGGTCGCCGGTGTCGCCGTGCTCGCGGAGGGCGGGGTGGATGGGGATTTCGCCGAGGAAGGGCAGGCCGAGCTGTTCTGCGAGGAGCGCGGCGCCGCCGCGCCCGAAGAGGTCGTAGGCCTTGCCGTCGTCGCCGATGAAGCAGGACATGTTTTCGACGATGCCGAGGACGGGGACGTGGAGCTGTTCGAACATGGCGACGGCTCGGCGGGCGTCATCGCGGGCGACTTTTTGGGGTGTGCAGACGACGACGGCGCCGGTGAGGGGCAGGAGCTGGGCCATGGTGAGCGGGACGTCGCCGGTGCCGGGCGGGAGGTCGATGACGAGGTAGTCGAGCTCGCCCCAGTCGGTTTGGGTGGCGAGTTGGCGGAAGGCGCCGTGGGCCATGGGGCCGCGCCAGATGAGGGCTTGGTCGTCTTCGACGAGCGAGCCGATGGACATGGTGCGGACGCCGTGGACCTCGAAGGGCAGGAGGATGTTGCCCTGGGCGCGGGGCTCGAAACGGTCGGTGCCGAGCATGGTGGGGATGGACGGGCCGTAGATGTCGCCGTCGAGGAGTCCGACCTTGGCGTTTTGTCTTGCGAGGCCGACGGCGAGGTTGACGGCGACGGTGGACTTGCCGACGCCGCCCTTGCCGGCGCCGACGGCGATGACGTGCTTGACGTGCGGTAGCGGGTTCCCGCCCCCGCCCCCGGAAGCACCTCCGCCTGCGGCGTCGCTCCCGCCCCCGGCGGCACCCCCCGCAGCGCCTCCGCCCCCGGGAGTGGCGGCGTGGTCGGGTTTGCTGGCGGCGAGCGCGGCGGAGAACTCGACGTCGACGGACTGGACGCCGTCGAGGGCGCCGAGGGTGTTGTGGATGGCGGCGCGGAGGGGCTCTTTGGCGGGGTCGCCGAGGGTGTCGAGCCGGACGGCGACGCGGGCGACGCCGTGGTCGACATCGGCGGAAGCGACGCGGCCGAGGGTCACGAGGTCGCGGCGGAGCTCGGGGTGCTCGACCTTGCGCAGGGCGTGGAGCAGGTCGTCGCTGGTGGGGGTTTGCGAATCGGACATTTGCGGACTGTAGGGGTTCGGGCGGTGTGGCGGCGCGGGGGCGTT
>JBCCXV010000167.1:0-5967 GCA_039191195.1 Planctomycetota bacterium | reverse complement strand
CGGGTGACCGGCGTGACGGTGTCGCTGACGACCACCGGCGCGGCGGCGCCGGCGACGCGCAGCTTCGCGCTGCTCAACCAACCGCAACGGCTCGAGGCCGAGCACCGCGCCGACTTCAGCCAGAGCGTCCTGGCCGAAGACACAAACGCCGACGGCGCCCCCGACTGGACCACGACCACGGGGATCAAACTCGCGGGGCGTGCGCAGGGGATCTGGCACGTCTCCACGGCCGGTCTCTTGTCGCCGCGCGACGAGAACACCGAGTCGCCGGCGACCCTCGACCTGTGGATGCGGCAGGGCGTGGTCGGTGCGCCGCCCGGCGGGGCGAATTGGGTCCTCGACGCGTCCGGCGGCGCACTCGGGAGGCTCGCGCTAGAACTCTCGGCGATCGCGGGGGGCCAGAGCCTCGAACTCGCCGCCTACACCGGCGTATCCACGCGCCGCGTCCTGTACGCCGAGACCGATTTGGCCGGCGGCGCTTGGGTCCATGCGCGGCTGCTGGTAGACCCAACGGCCGATACCGTGAACCTCCACGTCGACGGCCAAGACCGCGGCACCTTCTACTACCCGCGCTTTGTCGCGTCGCTCGAACCGCTTTTGCGCGTTGGCGTCGAAGACGGCGAGACCGCCGACGGCTTCGAGGTCGACGAGGTTTGGCTCCGCGTCGGCGGGGAGGTCCGCTGATGCGCAAGCGGGGCTTCACGCTCGTGGAAGTCATCATCGCGACGCTGCTGGTCGGCGGGGTCTGCGTCGCCTCCGTACGCGTAGTCGGCGCCGCGCGCATGCACCAGTACCGCAACGACGGCGCCGCCCGGGGCGCACAACTCGCCGCCGCGATGATGGACGAGGTCTTAGCGCAACCCTACGAAGACCCCGATGGCGACACCGCGCTGGTCGGCCTGGAAGCCGGCGAGGTCGCCCTGCTCAGCCGCGCATTGCTCGACGACGTCGGCGACTACGACGGACGCGTCGATCAGCCGCCCACCAACATCGACGGCGACCCCATCCCCGGATACGGCGACGGCTGGTCGCGCACGGTCGAGGTCGAGCCCGTGGGGCCCGCACTCAGCGCGGTCGTGTTTGTCGACTCGGGCATCTACCGCGTGACCGTGACCGTGCACCGCCAGGGGCTCACGGTCGCTCGGCTGGTGAGCTACCGGGCCCGCAGTGCCGACGCCGTCGCCGCGGTCGGGGGGGGCGTCCAAGTGAAAGCCAACGTGACGGGGTTGGACCTCAAATGAAGCGCACCCGCAGAGACCGCCGTGGGAGCATTTACGTGGTGGCGTTGGCCGCCGCGGCGCTGGTGACCGTCATCGGCCTGGGTGTCATGGCCGTCGCCCGGGTCGAGGGTGAGTCGGCCCGGCTGCAAGCCGAGGTTCACGACGCCCGCTACGCGGCCCGCGGCGGCTTGGAGCTCGCCCTGCGCGCACTGTCTCAGATGAGCGACTGGCGGACCGACGCGACGACCGGCGCCTGGAGCAACACCGTGAGCGTTAACGGCGCCCGCTGGCGCTGGCGCCTCGACGATGTCGACGACGGCGTGCTCGGCGCCGGCTCGGATCGCAACGTCTGGCTGACCTGCTGGGCCGAGTCCGGCCGGGCGTCGCGCACGCTGCGCGTCCAACTCGATACCGACGATGGCGGCGCGCCACTCGTCCGCGCCGGCAGCTTCCGGGGTTCCCCCGCGACCCCCTAACCGCTCCGACCCCTACCGGCGTGGCCGGCGGCACAGGTTCCGGGGCGGCCGGTTGAAGGCCGTCTGTCGCCGAGCCGATATCGTCGACAGCGGCCCCGGCCGTTCACGGAGACCCCGCGCATGACCGCCCGCGCCGACCGACGCATCCTGCTGGCCGACGACGAACCGGCGTTGCGCTTCATCGTCGCCCAGGCGCTCAGCAAGCTCGGCGCCGAGGTCCGCATCGCCGAGGACGGCCAAGAGGCCTACGAGGTCGCCCAGGGTTGGCGGCCGCACCTGGTGGTCGCCGACTACCAGATGCCCCGGCTCGACGGCCTGGGGCTGGCGCGGGCCCTCCACGCCGACCCGGGCTTGTCGCTCACCCCCGTGCTCATGCTCACGGCCCGCAGTCACAAGCTGACCCCGTCGGACCTGGGCCACACCCGGATCGCCGGGGTGCTGGCCAAGCCGTTCAGCGCCCGCGACCTGCAGGCCCAAGCGGGGGAGCTGCTCGACGCGTCGCCCGTGGATCTGGACCTCGCCGGATGAGCGTTCTGGACGCGCCGTCGCTGGATCGGTCGTCGCCGCTCGGCGAACGCTTGGCGGCGCTGGGCGTCCCCGCGTGCGCCGCGGGCCCCGAAACGGACAGCGCCGGCCGCTGGGTGCACGATGCCCCGGGCCGTGAAGCACTAGAGCAGTCCCCGGGTTTCGTCGAAGCCTGGGGCCGTGCGCTCGCGGCGGCGTCGCAAGATCACGTTGTGACCGTGCTCCCGGGGCTCGAGGCCGTTTGGCTCGAGCCACGAGGAGATCGCGGCCCCCGGTGGCTCGCCCCCATCGTCACGCCTTCCTGGATCGAAACGCAGCCGTCGGCGCTCCGAGAAGCGCTGTCTCCGCTGGCCGCGCACGGCTGGGCGGATGCGTCCGCTGCCGCCCGATGGTTGGGTTGGGCCTGCGAAGACCTCCGCGCGAAGGACGAGCAGTCCCTGGCGATCGAGCAGTTCAGCGACAAGCTCCTGGCGTCCTATGAAGAAGCGACGCTCGTGTACCGGTTCGCCCGGCTCATGAACTGGGAGAACCTCCCGCTCGACACCGTGCAGATCGCCTGCGGCCAGGTGGTCGAGGTCTTGCCGTTCCGTTGGGTGGCCATCGCCTTTGGCGACGCCGGCGTCGTGCCCGGACTGGCGGGGCAACGCGTTGTCGCGGGCGACGTGGAGCGTCTGGAGCCCGGTTCGCTCGAGGACGTGTGCGCCCGGTTGTGCGCCGACCCGCAGCGCCAGTGGTCGCGCGTGCTCGAAGCCGAAACGCTGGGTATGCGGGGGCAGGTGGACTCCGAGGTCTTGCTCGAGCGCATCTGCGTGGACGACAAGCCGCTGGGCGTGATCCTGGCCGGCGATAAGACCGACGGCGACCCCGAGATCACTAGCGGCGAGGTGCAGCTCATCGACGCCATCAGCGAGTTCCTGGGCATCTACCACGCCAACACCGCCAGGCACGCCGAGCAGGCCAAGCTCTTCGGCGGGACGATGCGGGCGCTGTCGGCGTCGATCGACGCGAAAGACCCCTATACCCGCGGCCACTCGGATCGGGTCGCGCTCATCGCCACTCAACTCGCCGAGGCCGCCGGCCTCGAGCCCGCGCGCGTCCAAGAAGTCCGGCTGGCCGGCCTGCTGCACGACGTCGGCAAGATCGGCGTGCCCGAGGCCGTGCTGTGCAGCGTGTCGCGCCTGAGCGACGACGAGTTTGCGCTCATCAAGCAGCACCCGGTGATCGGCCACGACATCCTAAAAGACATCCCGCAGCTCGAGCCCATGCTCGGGGGGGTCCGATCGCACCACGAACGCTGGGACGGCCGCGGATATCCCGACGGGCTCGCCGGCGAAGACATCCCGCTCTACGCACGGATCCTGGCTTACGCCGACACGTTCGACGCGATGAGGTCGAACCGCTCGTACCGAAAGGCGATCGCACACGTCGACGTGATGGCCGAGATCGCGGCGTCGGCTGGCACGCAGCTCGACCCCGGCTTGGCGACGGCGTTCTCCGGGCTCAACTTCGCCGAGTTCGAGCGCAAGCTCGAGCAGCACGCACGCGACGCGTCGTGGGGCCGTCTTTCGGCCTGAGCGAGCCTAGCTTGGGCCCGTGACACTTTGGCGATGCGTCCCCTGCCCGTACCATACGGGTGCAGGAGGAGGCCCCACGCCCCGTAGACCCGCGGCCGCTCCGGGGCGATGGCGTCGGTCGTTGTTCTGCTTTCGCTTCCCATTGAGACTCACGCCAATGCGCCACCGCCTGCTGTCCGCGTTCACCGTTACGCTTCTTGCCGGGGGCGCGTCCGCCGCGCCGTTCCCGGTCGTCAACGCCGGCTTCGAGAACATCGTCGGCGAGGCCGTCGTCAACGAGTTCACCTTCGGCCCGCTCACGGGGTGGGACCTCTACGACCCCGGCCTGGTCACGAGCGGCGGCGACGGCCCGCAGTACTACATCGGCACGCTGACCCCCTTCGAGCCGAACCCTGTTACGGAGCCGGGCGTGTTCACCAACTTCCCCGACGGCGCCGCCGAGGGCCAGCGCGTCGCCATCGCCTTCAACTTCGCCGGCACCGGCGACGGCGGCGAGTACGGGCTCCAGCAAGACCTGGGCGTACCGCTGGCGCCCTTCACCTCGTACACCCTCCGCGTCGAGATCGGCAACATCGCCTCGGGTACGGCGATCAGCGGCCAGTTCTTCGACCTCGAAGGCTTCTCGGGCTACCGCGTCGAGCTCACCGTCGACGGCGTGATGGTGGCCCAAGACAACAACACCCTGTCCGGCGGCATCGACGAGGGCGACTTCGCCACCAGCCGGTTCACTTTCAACACCGGCGATGAGGCGAGCCTACCCGCGGGCGACCTGGGCATCCGCCTGGTGCACCTCAACGAAATCGACCCTTCGGCGCCCAACGCCAACCTGGAGGTCGACTTCGACGACGTCCGGTTGGATGTGCGCCTCATCGGCGACGCCAACGACGATGGCGCGGTCGACCTGCTCGACTTCGACGCCCTCGCCCAGGCCTTCGGGGCCTCCACCGCCGGGGGACCAGGCGCGGCCGATTTCAACGGCGACGGCGCGGTCGACCTGCTCGACTTCGACCTGCTGGCCCAAAACTTCGGCGTCCCCGGAAACGGCGCCGCGGCTATCCCCGAGCCGGCGAGCGGTTTTGTGGTGGGTCTGGCCGTCTTGGCGGTAGACTGCCCGAGGCGGCGTCGACGAGCCCGGCGATAGATCGGGCGCCCGGCTCCGCGCGAGTCTCACCCTCGGGAGACGGCCATGCGGCGTTGGACCTCGGCGGGCTTCGTAACGGGTATCACCACGGTTTTGGCGGTCGGGGCGGCCGGCCCCGCCTCGGCGATCAACGTCGTCGTGGATTACAGCTACGACACCAACAACTTCTTCGACACCCAGGCCAAGCGCGACACCATGCAGGCCGTGGCCGACCGCTACAGCCGTGTGATCACCAGTTCGCTCGCGGCGGTGAGCCCGGCGGGCACCGGCAGCGGTACGTCGGCCGGCTGGCGGATCGGCTTCACACACCCGGGCACTGGCGGCTCGGTGCAGATCAGCACGGCGGCGAGTTCGGCGACCGACCCGCTCGTAGGCGTCGGCGCGGCCGTTGCGAACGAGTACGGCTTTGCCGGGCTGACCGCCGATGAGTGGACCCTCTTCGTGGGCGGCCGTGCCCAGAGCGCCGCGGGCAGCGGGGGCACCGCCACGGGCACGAACTTCACCACGACGTTCGACGACATCCAGGGGCCGATGCACCGCGGGTTCGACGACAACACGCCTTCGGACAGCGTGGGCGACCTGCCGCGCTGGGGTGGATCGATCAGCTTCGACACGGGCCGCACTTGGCACTTCGACCTCGATACGGCGGCGCCCTTCGACGAGGTCGATTTTTATTCGATCGCGATGCACGAGGTTGGCCACGCGCTGGGCCTGGGCGCCAGCTGGAACCAGTGGCTCGCCGATCCGGGGCTGACGCTCTACTCGGGGCAGAACGCGATCGACTCTTGGAACGATCAGGTGGGCGGCTCGGTGACAACGCTCGAACTGCAGGGCGCCAACCCGCATTGGCTGGACGGCCGCTACACCGCGCCGATCTTCACGCCGGGCGAGCCGAACCTCGTGGGGACGGTGGGCACGGCGCCGGGCGTCTGGCAAGACCTGCTCATGGAGCCCATCGCGAACTTCACCGGTTCGCTGCGCCGATTTGAGCTCACGAACATGGACGTCGCCGCGCTGGTGGACGTGGGCTG
>JBCCXV010000166.1:0-6007 GCA_039191195.1 Planctomycetota bacterium | reverse complement strand
GTACTGGAGGTAGCGGGCCGGGGGCGCCTCGACGGGGAAGGCCAGGGGGTCGAACTCGCCGCGCTCGGGGTCGGGGCCGAACGAGCGGGCGTCGGACCAGGCCGACCAGGGGCCGGCGTCGGGGTCGGCGACGTTGCCCGAGCGGGTTTCGACGAGCAGGGCCGCCTCGCCGGGCAGGGTGGCGGTGATGCTGGCCTGGCCCCAGAGGGACACGCGGTCGGCGTCGAGCACGGGGCTGATGTAGACGCCCTGGGCCGAGGGGTCGGTGTCGAGCCGTACGGCGCCGGCGGGCTGGGCCGAGCCGACGACCGGTCCCGAGGGCAGGACCACCAGGGCCGCGGCTTGCTTGGCGTCGAGGTCGCCGACGACGGCGGCGTCGGGCGCGGCGGGGTGGATGCGGTAGACCTGGCCCTCGTCGCCGGTGGCGGCAAGGAGGTGGCCGTCGGCGTCCCAGGCGAGGTCGTAGATGGCGACCGAGTCGCGGAAGACCTCGGTCACGAAACCGAGGGAGTCGATGGCGTAGACGGCGTTGCCGGAGGTGGACTCGGCGGCGCGGGCCGGGCGACCCTTGGGTGCGTCGGCGTCGCCGGCGTCGAGCCCGCCGGCGGCGAGGGCGCCGGACTTGCGGGAGGCCTCGAGTCGCTTGCGCAGCAACTCGCGGTGGCGGTCGCGCATCTCGGGGGTGGGCTTGGGGGGGGCGGCGTCAGCGAGTTCCGCGGCGGGGGCGTCGGGAGCGGCGTCGGCTTGCTCGTTGGCGTCGATGGCGGGCTCGTCGGCGGCGTCTGGCTCGGCCGCGGCGTCTTCGTCGGACTCGGCGGGGTCGGCTTCGGGGTCGTCCGCCTCGGCGGGGTCTTCGGAGGTGTCGGCCTCGCCGACGTTGACGTCGTTGGGTTCTTCGAGCCGTCCGGGCTTGGCTTGTTCGGTGTCGGCGGTGGCGGCGTAGAGGGTTCCGTCTTCGCCGACGAGCAGCGCGGCGATCTCGGGCTCGGCGGCGTCGAGGACGACAAAGGCGTCGTATCCGCCCTGGCGGTCGGGGGTGAGGCGGTAGACCAGGCCCTCGCCGGACGTGCCGGCGTAGAGGGTTCCGGCCTGGGCTTGAGCGAGGCTCAGGACGTGGTCGTGCTCGGTTTCGAGGAGGGTTTCGACGGCGGCGGGATCGTCCTGCCCGGGCGCCCAGCGGACGACCTTGCCGGGCGAACCGACGCCGAGGATCAGCGAGCCGTCGTCTTGCGGGAGCACGGCCCAGGCGTAGGGCGTTTCGGCGAGGGTGGCGAGCTCTTCGGTCTCACCTTCTTGGGAGATTGAGACCAAGGTAACAGCGCCTTCTTGCCCGCCGGCGGCGCAGGCGGCGACGAGGCCGCCTCGGTAAGCCGCGAGGGCGAAGGGCTGGCCTTGGGTCAGTTCGGCGAGGAGTTCGGCGTCGCCTTGGGGCCCGACCTTGGCCAGGGCGCCGCTGGGACCGAGGACGAGGTAGGCGTGGTCGCCGATGGCGACGGCGTCGTAGACGGCGGTGGCGGTGTCGGGGAAGCCGTCGGCGGGGTCGAGCTTGGGCGCGAGCTGGATGCGTCCTTGGGCCGTGATGACGACGCCGTCGAGCCCGCCGGGCTCGAAGTCGGCCTCGGTCTGGTGCTCGAAGGCGCGGGGCTGGATCGCGGCGGCGTCGAGAGCGAAGCCGGCGGCGGGCAGTGCGCCGAGCAGGGCGAAGCCGGCGCGCGCGTGGCGGCGGCTCGGCCGTCGGAATTGGGCCATTACTCGGATTCCTCTTCGGGGTCGGGAACGACCAGGAGCATGGAGAACGCGCCCTGCACGACGCCGTCGGCGGGGAGGGTCCTCGCTTGGAAGGACGGTGCGGGGGCGATGTCGGTGCGGGGGGCGTCGGCGAGCAGCGCCGCCTTGGAGCCGGGCAACCCCGGTAACAGCCGGCCGGCGACGGCCAGGCCTTGGTCTTGGCTGCGCTGGGTGAGCACGTGGAGCTGGCGGGCGTCGATGCTTGCGAGGGCGTTGACCTGGCGGACGATGTCGTCGAGCGAGCGGACGTGTTCAAGCGACGGGTCGGAGGCCAGTTGCAACATCATGTAACTGACGGGGTCGGCCACGACGACGGGGTAGGGCCCGGGCGGGGTGTCTTCGGGAATTTCGATCGGCACCTGAACGGTGCGGATGGGGCCGTCGGCGGGCTTGAGGTCGATGGCGAGTTCGACGGTTTCGCCGGGCAGGGCCTGGTCGCGCGAGAGCCGCCCGCCGAGGATTTGGACGGCGTCGAGTTTCTCTTGCACGGTCAGCCGGATTTCGGCCCCGGTGAGGGGGGCCGTCTCAATCGGGTTGAAGGCGACGATCTGGGCGTAGGGCGCGACGGCGCCGACGGCTTCGCCCGCGCCGGAAGAAACGACCTCGGTTTGGGTACGGATGGTGCGTCCGCCGGCGAAGGTGAGTTTGGCCTCGACGCCGACGGTGTGCAGCTCGCCGGGCTCGATGACGGCGTTGAGGCTCTCGGCGACGGCGGCGGCGAGGAGGGAGGCCCCGAGGACGGGGTCGGCAAAGACGTGGAACTCGAAGGTTTCGGCGTCGCGGTCGGGCAGGTCGACCTCGACGGTGACCGGGGCGTAGGGGAGGTTGGGCTCGGGGTCGGGCACGCCGGCGACGCCGAACTGCTCGTCGCGGAGCAGCCGTCCGACGACTTTGAGGGAGCCGGCGAGCTTGAAGCTGTTGGTCCGGCGGGAGACGACGAAGTGGACGTAGCCCGTGGCCAGGGGCATGTCGATGTCGCCCCGGCCGAACATGGAGTGGCCCAGGCCGAGGACCGTGCCGTCGGGCAGGACCTCGGTGACGGTGCCGTAGGCGCCGAGGTCGACATCGCCGACGACCAGGGGGATGGCGAGGACCGAGCCGGCCTCGATGGGGGTGTTGGGGTCGATGCTGGGGGCGGGGGTCCCGGCGAGGAGGCCGCCGCTGGCGTAAGGCGCGAGGCCGGCCGGGGCGAGCACGGGGCCGAGCAGGGCCGCGGTCTGAGGCGAGCCAGCGCTCATGGGCAGGGCCAGCGGGGTCATGGCGGCGTCGGCCGGAGGCGGCGTGGCGTCGCCGCCCGCCGCGTGGCTTGCGCGGGCGGCCCACGCTTCGAGGGCGGCCAAGTCGAGCTCGGTGAGGCGCGGCGTAGACGCGTGGGCGGACCAGCGGTCGAGCAGGGTGGCGGAGGCGAGGGCGGGGAAGCGCTCGCGCGGGCCCCAGTCGGCGGCGGCCTGCACGTACCCGGCGGCCATGCCGCGGGCTAGGCGGGCGTCACGACCCGGAGTCGGATGTGCGGGTGCGCCGGCCGTCGATGCAGAGGCGGGTTCGTCTTGCATGCGGGCGCCGGTTTCGCGCATGTAGGCGATGGGCTGGACGCCGGCGACGCATTCGTTGGTGTCGGCGAAGCCATAGGCGAAGGCGCCGAGCAGCTTGCCGCCCTGGCCGAGGACTTCGGGCTCACCGTCCGTCCACACATACATGGGCGAGCCGGACATGCCCTGGACGGGCCCGTAGCGGAGCATGCGCTCGGAGGTGCAGCGCACCCAGACGACGGCCCGCTGGGGGCTGGAGGTGGGGACGACGGCCTGGACTTCGAAGGGGAAGGGCTCGACCTGGTCGCCGGCGAAGACCGACAGGCCGTAGCCCTTCATGCCGATGCGGACGTCTTTGAGATCGATGGCGGGGGTGAGCTCGGCGGGGACGACCAGGGGCGCGGGGTTGTCTTGCGCCAGCGCGGCGCCGGGGCCGGAACTGAGTCCGGGCGGAGCGGCGGCGAACGCGAGCGTGAGGCAGGCGGCGGCAAGTCGCAGGGGGTGGGCCACGGCGGGGGCGGCCGGGTGCGCATGGGCGTGTGATTTCACGGTCGAAAGCTAGCGGGGGTGCGCACCGTTGACAACCGGTTCTCACGTCCGCATAGTCGCGGTGCAAAGGCGGGGGCTGGGTCCGCGCCACCCGCTTTAGGACCCCCCGATGCCGCCGGAAGAGCATCAAGAGACGCTAGGGCACCGTTTCTCACAGCCCGCGCTGCTGGCCGAGGCGCTCACGCATGCGTCGACGGCCGACAGCCGGGTGCGCAGCAACGAACGGATGGAGTTCCTGGGCGACGCCGTCCTGGGCTTTGTCGTGTGTGAACGGCTGTACGAGCGGTTCCCCGACCTGCTCGAGGGCGAGCTGACCAAGATGAAGTCGGCGATCGTCTCCCGGCGGAGTTGTGCGCAGATCAGCCAGCGTCACGGGCTCGACCGGATGCTCGTGGTGGGCAAGGGCTTGGCCGGGGCCGACCAGGCGGTGCCCAGCAGCGTGGCGGCGGCGGTGTTCGAGTCGCTGATCGCGGCGATCTATCTAGACGCCGGGCTGGAGCCGGCGCGGGCGTTCATCTTGAAGTGCGTCGAGCCGTTGATCGACGAGTCGGCCGAGTCGGCCCACCAGCAGAACTTCAAGAGCGTCTTGCAGCAGTTCGCGCAGCGGTTCCTGCCGGATCCGCCGCAGTACAAGCTGCTGGACGAGAAGGGCCCGGACCACGCCAAGGCGTTCCTGGTAGGCGTGCGGATGGGCGGGCGGAGCTTCCCCGAGGCCTGGGCGAGCTCGAAGAAAGAAGCCGAACAAGAGGCGGCGCTGTCGGCGCTGCTGGAACTCGGCCTGGCCGAGCGCGAGGACGAGACGGTGCGCTTGGCCGACGAACCGGAGCAGGAGCGGGTGGCCAGGGCGCTCGACGGTAGGGCCGGTGGCTAGGCGGGGCCGTGTCAGCGCCGGCCGGACTCGGCTTCTTTGATTTCGGCTTGGATCGCTTCCCAGGCCTCGGCGTCGCCGAGCTGGATGTAGACGTTGGCGAGGGAGTGCAGGAGCGTGAGGTTGGTCTCGCCGTGCTCGCGGGCGGCCTCGAACTCGGTGCGGGCCAGGCGGAGGGCGTCGTGGGCTTGGCGCTCGAGCGGTTGCCGCTGGTCTTCGGCGTCGAAGGGCAGGTCGTGGGCGAGGCGCATGGCGTCGGCGGCGCGGTTGAAATAGATCCCGCCGAGCATCGTGCGGAGCCTGGCGTTGTCGGGCAGTTGTTCGACGGCAGTGCGGTAGCGGTTTTCTGCGGAGACGGCGTCTGCGAGGAGGTCGTAGATGACGCCGGTGGCGAAGGCGTACCTCGCGCGTTGCGCCACGTCTTCCACCTGCTCGGTGGCGGCGTCCATGCGCGCGGCGATGGGGCGGGCCTCGTCGCGCCGGCCCGTCTGGATCAGGAGGCGGGCCTTGGCGTCGAGCAGGGCCATGTCGTCGCCGATGGTGGCGAGGCCGGCGTCGAGGACGGCCAGCGCGGCGGCGCCGCCGGTTTCGGGGTCGGGGTCGGCGTCTTGCTCGAGCCTGGCCAGGAATGTGTAGGTCGAGGCTTCCTTGGTTTCGGCGGCGACCAGGGCGCGCAGGCCCCGCATCTGGACCTCGCGGTTCTGCACGTCCCCGCCGATCTGGTAGATGAGCATGGGGGCGGTTTCTTCCTTGGGCCAGAGCTCGACGGCGGCCTCGCATAGCCGGAGTGCGTGCTCGTAGCCCTTCTGCTCCATGGCGGCGATGGTTTCTTGCTGCATCGTCAACTTGAGGCGGGCGAGGCCGAGGTCTGCGAGGGCGCGGTGGGCTTCGTTCGCGGCCTCGTGACGGTTGACCTGCTGGTAAAGATCGCCGACGCCCTGGTAGAGATCGACGCGTTTGCGGTCGCCGCCGTTGAGCATGGAGACCGTGGGCGCGTAGGCGGCGCCGGCGTCGGCCAGGGCGATCATGAAGCGCGGGTCCTGCATGCGCTGCTCGTCGATCTCGTCGACGAGAAGCCGGTACGCCTGCTTGGGCTGGTCTTCTTCGAGCAGGGCCTGGGCCTGGGCGACCGCGTCGTCTTGCGCGACGGCCGGTCCTGCGGCGCAAGCCACGGCGATGAGCAGCGCGGCGAAGGGGTGCGATCGGAACATGGTGTCGACCTCTAGAAGCGGGGCGTGAGACGGCGTGCGGGCCAGAGCGTACGCGGCGCGGC
>JBCCXV010000165.1:0-6033 GCA_039191195.1 Planctomycetota bacterium | reverse complement strand
CCGAAGACGACGGCATGAAGGTGCTCGAGCGGGCCCGGGCCACGCAGCCCAATGCCGAGGTGGTCATGGTCACGGCGCACGGCGACGTGGCGACGGCCAAGCGGGCGATCAAGGGCGGGGCGTTCGACTTCATCGAGAAGCCGCTCGACCTGGCGGTGTTCCGGTCGTTGTGCGCCCAGGCGTTGGAGAAGGCGTTCCTGCGGTCGCAGAACGAGAACCTGCGGCAGCAGATCGACGAGCAGTTCGGTTTCGAGGGGATCCTGGGCCAGAGCCCGCCGATGCGGGAGCTGATCACGCGGCTGAAGCAGGTGGCGCCGACGGACATCCCGGTGCTGATCACCGGCGAGTCGGGCACGGGCAAGGAGCTGGTGGCCAAGGCGATCCACAACAACTCGCCGCGGAAGAACGGCCGTTTTGTGGCGATCAACTGTGCGGGTCTTTCCGAGAGCATCTTGGAGGACGAGCTGTTCGGGCACGTGCGGGGCGCTTTCACCGGCGCCGACAAGGACCGCCAGGGCCGGTTCGAGTACGCCGATGGCGGGACGCTGTTCTTGGATGAGGTCGGCGACATGCCGGCGGCGATGCAGGCGAAGCTGCTGCGGGTGCTCGAGAGCGGCGAGGTGGTCCGTTTGGGCGCCAACGAGCCGCGCAACGTGGACATCCGTTTGGTGAGCGCGACTAACCGGCCGCTGACGGAGATGACCGGCGACGGCACGTTCCGCGAGGACTTGTACTTCCGGATCAAGGGCGTGGAGCTCCGGCTGCCGGGCTTGCGCGAGCGGCGGGAGGACGTTCCGGTGCTGGTGGACCACTTCGTGAAGTCGGTCGCGCAGCGTTTGGGCCGGACCCCGCCGACGGTGAGCGAGGGGGCGATGAGCGCGCTAATGAAGTTTGACTGGCCGGGCAACGTGCGTCAGCTGGTCAACGCGGTGCAGAACATGCTGGTGGTGGCCGACGGCGAGGTGCTGGAGCTGCGTCACGTGCCGTCGGAGATGCGGGAGGCCTCTGGTGAGGCACCGGCCGGCCCGCTGGCGGACACGGCGGGGATGTCGCTAGATCAGCTGGAGAAGCGGGCGATCCGCGACGCGCTGCGGGCGACGGGGGGCAACCGCGAGCAGGCCGCGGCGATGCTCGAGATCGGCGAGCGGACGCTGTACCGGAAGCTGAAGGAGTACGGGCTGAAGTAGGGGCGCTTGGTAGGCTGACCGCTTCTAGCTGAAAGGGGGCCGGGATGTCTGAGCAGGATCTACAAGGCTCGGCGCGGAGAGCAGATCGACGCGATGCCGGTATGTCGGCTCGGCTGACGTGGAGCGCGTCGATCGGCAAGTTCGGCAAAGGTGTGCTCTTGGTCTTGATGGTGATTGCGGTCGGTCGTTTTGTGGTGGTGCTCGGCCAGGACTTACCAGCAGAGAAGTCCGCGCACATCATCGGCCGTGCGGGTGGCGGCGTGATCGGGGCCTTGCTGTATCCCTGGCTGTTTTCGTTCCTGGCGTTTCACATTACGAGAAGGAGTCGGGTGGCCTCGCTGGGCGGTTTGTTGCTTGGAGCTTTGCTGTTCTTGGGGTCGTTATCCCTCGCGATTAGCGCCTCCCATAAGCTTGAGGGTCAAGCGGACCGGGGTAGCAAGGTCGATCAAGCGGCTCGCGATATACGGATGGATGTTGCTCGGCATGCCGAGGCCGTCGCCGCGGCGCGCGAGGGTGATGCGGTCCCGAGCGATGTGGTCGCTCTGGATCGTCGTATCGAGATCTTTGAATCGGCTTTGTCCAATGCCCGAGGCGAGGGCAGGCGAGTTGGGCGTGTGGCGGTCGAATCGTTGCGGGGCGTGCGAGCCGCTCTCGTTCGTTACGAGAGTGCGTTGCAGGCGGTCGTGGACGCCGGCGGGCTTGAGCCTGCGGGGCTGCTGGACTTCGCCGAGCTCGAACGCCGCGAGGATCTATACCGCCAGTTCCGCGAGGCGAATCAAGGGCTTCGAGCGGCTCAGCTTGGCTTGGCGGATGCGTTCGAGTCTCGCCTGCGCGCCGCGGGTGTGTCGAAGTCGTCGCTCGATGCGGCCGTGCTTGGCATGCGTGGTAGTCAGCAGCTCGAGTTCACGAGCGAGATGCGTGATCTCGACGCCGCATTGGTGGATGCGAGCTTGGCGATGTTCCAAGTCATGCGCGACGAGCATGGATACTGGCGCGTTGACGACCAGGGATTGGTGTGGTTCGAGAAGGATGAAGCGGGTCGTGCATACGACCAAGCCATGCAAGAGCTCGACCGCGTCTCGACCCGGCAAGACGCGCTGCTGCAAGAGTTCGCCCGGCAGCAGCGCGCCGAGGCCGAGTCCATGGGTCGGTAGGCTTTACGCATGCGCACCGCCTTGGGCTTTCATCAACCCCGTTTCGAAACAGGCGCGTGATGAGCGTTCGTCGCGGCCGGGTTGGGTCCGCGCCCCGTGGCGGCGGTCTGCGTCGGTTGTTGCGGGCGCCGGAGGCGGCGCGGCTGTTCGTGCGTGCTCGGCGGGAGGATCGCCGTTTGCGGTCGAAGGTGGCGAGCATCCGGTCGGAGTTGCAGGCGGGCGCGCGGCTGGCGCCGGATCGCCGTGCGCTGCTGGAGCGCTTGCCCAAGGGCGCGGTGGCGGCGGAGGTGGGGGTGGCGGAAGGTCGGTTCTCGGAGTTGATCCTGGAGGTGGCTCGGCCGGGGGTGCTGCACCTGATCGACCCGTGGGACTTAGACGTGCCGGCGTACTCGCCTGCGAGGTACGAATTGTTGCGGGAGCGGCTGGCGGCGGAGCGCGATGCGGGTCGTGTGGTCCTGCACCGGGGGTATTCGGTGGAGTCGCTGGCGGGGTTTGAGGACGGGTCGCTCGACTGGGCCTACCTGGATGCGGCGCACGATTATGCGAGCGTGAAGGCGGATTTGGAGGCGTTGGCGCCGAAGGTCCGGCCGGGCGGGCTGATCGCCGGGCACGACTACGTGCGTTGGGCGTCGGCGACCGACCGGTACGGCGTGGTCGAGGCCGTCAACGGGTTTGTCAACGAGACGGGCTCACGCCTGATCGCGCTGACGAACGAGGGCGGCAAGCACGACAGCTACGCTTTTCAAGTCGCCGGGTAGCGCCATCGTGTAGCTGTGCTTCGTAGACTTGGGCGATGCGGATTGGTCACGGTTTTGATCTCCACCGGCTGGAAGAGGGCGAGCGGCTGGTGCTGGCCGGGGTGGACGTGCCGTCGGAGCGTGGGTCGGCGGCGCACTCGGACGGCGACGCGGCGCTGCACGCCTTGACCGACGCGATCTTGGGGGCGCTGGCCCTGCCGGACATCGGCGAGCTTTTTCCGGACAACGACCCGCGGTGGGAGGGGGCGGACTCGGCGGTGTTCCTCGAAGAGGCCGTCGGCCGGATGCGCGGGGCGGGGTACGGGTTGGGCAACGCGGACGTGACGCTGATTCTGCAACGGCCGAAGCTATCGCCGTTCAAGGCGGCGATGCGGGCGCGGTTGGCGGAGCTACTGGGCGTGGACGTGTCGCGGGTGAACGTGAAGGCGAAGACGCACGAGAAGGTCGACGCCGTGGGCGAGGGTCGTGCGGTGGCGTGCCACGCGGTGGTGTTGTTGGCGCCGTTGGGTTAGTCGGCCGGCGTGTCGGCGGGGTCGAGCCAGGGCGGCTGGACTCTGCCGGCGGACTTGGCGGTGGTGGGGTCCCAGGGTTTGTGTCGGGGTCGCAGGGGCACGCCCTGGTAGGTGGCGCCGCAGCGGTAGCAGCGGAGGACGGGGCGGAAGCGGAGCAGGACCCAGAGGTCGGCGGCGGCGATGACGGCGGCGAGGGTCACGCCGGCGTAGGTGAGTCCGGAGTGGGCGAGCATGAGTCCGGCGGCCCCGCCGAGTGCGACGATGAGGAAGAGGGTGACGCGGGGGACGACGCGGCGGCGGTAGAGGTGCTCGCCTCCGCAGATAGGGCATCGTCGGAGGCTGCCGGCGTCGTCGAGGGCGCGGTCCCAGTCGAGGGAGAGGGTCTTCTCGGGGGGCGGGGTTGCGTCGGGCGGGGCGTCGGCGGTGGCGGAGCGCGCGGCGATGCGGACGAGGGTCGGCGGGCGGTCGAGGTCGACGTCGAGTCGCAGGACCGGTCGGTTGCGGGCGTCGCGCAGGTCGATGAGCACGGGGGTATTGTCGCGCGGGCTCGGCCGGCGACAAGTGGGGGTTTGTCGGCGGGGCGGAAAGGGGCGCGTTTTGGCTGCGGATTTCAGCGGTATCGAGACAGAGAGGGGTGAGCAGCGGCCGGTTCGGTTGACCGCGGCGCAGGCCCGACGGGTGGACGTGCTGGCGATCGAGGAGCTGGGCCTGCCGGGCATCGTGCTGATGGAGAACGCGGCGATCAACGCCTCGGCGGCGGTGCTAGACCTGCTCGATGTTGAGCGGGACCTGGCGCCCGGCGGGGCGGTGGCGGCGGTGGTGTGCGGGTCGGGGAACAACGGCGGGGACGGGTACGCCGTGGCGCGTCACCTGCACAACTGGGGGGTTGCGGTGCGGGTGTTTGCGGCGCGGCCGCCGAGAGATCAGGCAGGCGACGCGGCGGTGAACGAGCAGGTGTGCCGGGCGATGGGGTTGGAGGTTCGGCCGATCGACGCGGATGGCGTGGACGCGTTTCGTGGTGTCGATGTCGTGATCGATGCGCTGCTGGGCACCGGGTTCGAAGGCGAGCTTCGGCCGGAGATGGCGGAGCTGGTGCTGAGGTTGAACGAGCTAGACGCGCTGGTGGTGAGCTTGGACGTGCCGTCGGGTCTGGACGCGGATACGGGCGAGCCGCGGCCGGTGGCGGTGCGGGCCGACCTGACGGTGACGTTCGCGGCGGAGAAGGTTGGTTTTGCGGCGCCGGGCGCGCGGGAGTTTTTGGGCAAGGTCGTTGTGGCCGACATCGGCGTACCCGAGGCGCTGATCGAGCGGGCGTCACGCGACGGGTGAAGGCGCGGGTCGGGATTAGCCGAGCGCGTCGATTTGCTTCTGCACGGCGTCGGCCTCGGCTCGGGCGGCGTCGAGCTGAGCCCGGCTCTCTTCGACGAGCTTGGCGGGGGCGTTGGCGACGTACTTCTCGTTCGACAGCCGTTTGTCGAGGTTGGTGATCTGCTTGGCGAGTTCTTCGGCCCGCTTGGTCAGGCGTTTGCGCTCGGTGTCGGGGTCGAGGACGCCATGCAGATAGACCTCGCTAGTGCCCAGGAGCGACGCGGCGGCGTCGGCGGGCCTCTCCACGTCGCCCCCGACGGCGGTGATGTTGCAACCGGACAGGGCGGCGACGATCGGACGGTTCGCCTCGGCCACGGCGCCCAGGGCTCCGTCGCACCGGATCGAGGCGGCGGGCTGGTCGCGCGGCGGAACGTTGTGCGACGAGCGAGACTCCCGCAACGCCGAGATCGTCTGCTGGAGCAGCTTCCAGTCGGTCTCGGCCGACTCGTCGCGGAGTAGCGCGGGGTCAACCACCGGCCACGCGGCGGAGATCAGCATCGCCCCCCCGGAATTCGCTTCGCCGATCTCGGGTAGCGCGAGCCCGGGAAGGCTGTGGTCCCCTTGTCGTGTCGCGCCGAGAGCGGTCCACAGGCGTTCGGTGATGAGCGGGGCGATGGGGTGCAGCAGGCGGAGCGTGGCGTCGAGGCAGGCGGTCAGCACCGCGCGCTGCTCGGGCGACCGGTCGAGCGTGGGCTTGACCGCCTCGATGTACCAGTCGCACAGGTCGCGCCAGACGAAGTCGTACACGGCTGAGGCGTAGTCGGAAAAGCGGTAGGCCTCGATCGCCTGGTTGCACGCGGCAACGGATTCGCACAAGCGCGACAAGATCCATCGGCAGGGCAGGTCGTCGGGCTTCTTCGCATGCGCGGCTTCGGCCTCTGCGGGCGTTTCTTCCGAGGGAAGGCGGTCCAACGAGAAGCGGAAGGCGTTCCAGAGCTTGTTGCAGAAGCGTTGGCCGAGGTCGAACTTCTCGGAGGTGTTGCGGGCCAGGGGCGCGTCATCGGTGGGGTTGGCGAGGCCGGACGCGACGCCGTAGGCGGTGGTCATGGCCTTG
>JBCCXV010000164.1:0-6035 GCA_039191195.1 Planctomycetota bacterium | reverse complement strand
CGTTCGACGTGAACATGAACCTGATCGTCGAGTTCTACCGGTAAGCCCCGGAAGAGACGCGGCGGGACTCGCGACAAGTTAACGATCCATGCAAACCGGGCTCGCTTGAGCCCGGTTTTTCTTTGCGCCGCCGGCTTACTCGGGTGCGTTAAAGATGCGCAGGACGACGGGGGCGGACTCGACGCCGTCGAGCTCGGCGATCTGCTGGGCGGCTTGGCGGAGGGCGCCGAGCGGCGCGCGGTGGGTGGTGATGACCAGGGGGACGGCGGGTCCGTCGTCGGCCTCGCTCGATTCGTGTTGGATGAGGGCCGAGAGGCTGATGCCGGCGTGGCCGAGGATGCCGGTGACCTGGGCCATGACGCCGGGTCGGTCGGCGGCGGTGACGCGGAGGTAGAAGCGGCTTTGGGTTTGCAGGGGGTCGCCCAGGGCGGCCGGTGCGTGGAGGTCGGGGGTGAGGCGCAGGCCATGGAAGAGCGCTGGGGCCCATCCGGTGACGACGCCGAGGAGGTCGGCGAGGACGGCCGAAGCGGTGGGTCGCCCGCCGGCGCCGCGGCCGTAGTACAGGGAGTGGCCGAGGTCGGGCGCGTAGACGGACAGGGCGTTGAAGCTGCCGGCGACTTGGGCGAGCGGGTCGTCTTTCCGCACGAAGCAGGGGGAGACGCCGACGGTGATGCGGTCGTCGGCGTCGCGCTCGCCGATGGCCAGGAGCTTGAGCTCGTAGCCGAGCTCGGCGCCGAAGGCGAGGTCGACGGGGTCGACGGTGTTAACGCCTTGGCAGGCGACGGCGGATTCTTCGATGCGGGCGCCGAAGGCGAGCGCGGCGAGGACGGCGAGCTTCTGTCCGGCGTCGGCGCCGGAGACGTCGAGGGTGGGGTCGGCTTCGGCGAATCCGAGCTCTTGGGCTTCTTGCAGGGCTTGGGCGTAGGTCCGGCCGTGCTTGCCCATTTGGGTGAGGATGTAGTTACAGGTGCCGTTGAGGATGCCGACCAGGGCGTCGACGCGGTTGGCGGCGAGGCCGGCGCAGAGTGCGGTGACGCAGGGGATGCCCCCGCCGCAGGAGGCCTCGAAGGCGATGCACTTGTCTTGTTGGCGGGCCGCGGCGAAGAGGTCGGCGCCGTGGGCGGCGAGCAGGGCCTTGTTGGCGGTGACGACGTGCCGGCCGGTGTCGAGGGCTCGTTGTACGAGGTCGTGGGCGGCGTCGACTCCGCCGGCGACTTCGAGGACGCAGTCGATGGCGCCCGGGGCGAAGAAGGTTTCGGGGTCGTCGGTGAGGACGGCCGGGTCGAAGCCGGGGAGGTCGGCGGCGGCGGCTTTGGCTTTGGCGAGGTTACGGACCAGGACCCGGCGGAGGGCGACGGTCCTGCCGGCGCGCTGGGCGTAGAGGTCGGCGTGTTCGTGGAGCATGGCCGCGGCGGCCTGCCCGACGGTGCCGAAGCCGATCATGCCTACGCCGTAGGCGGGGGTTGATTCCATCGGTGGGGTTTCCGAGCGGGTTCTGCGGGGCTGGGAGAATACCCGTCGCGGGGTGAGTAGGATGTCTTTATGGCGAAGCTGCTGGACAACGAGGCTGCGGGCGAGCCCGTGGGGAGCGTGAGCGCGGCGCCGGCCGAGCCGGCGTTCGTGCCGCCGCTGTGCGCGGTGTTTCGGCGGTTCCTCAAGCGTCAGGGCCTGAAGTTCACGACCGAGCGGGCGCTGATTCTGGACGCGGTGCTCAGCCGTGATGGCGTGTTCGAGGCTGACGCGCTGGTGCAGGACCTGCGGCACGCGGACGGGCGGGTGTCGAAGGCGACGGTGTACCGGACGCTCAAGCACCTGACCGAGTCGAACATCATCCAGGAAGAGCTGATCGACTCGCAGCGGTCGCACTACCGGGTGGCGTACGGGCGGGGCCCGGTTGGGCACCTGGCGTGCGTGGAGACGCGCGAGGTGGTCGAGGCGCCGGCGGAAGAGCTCGAGGCGATTGCGCGTCGCTGGTGCGACGAGCACGGCTACGAGTTTGTTTCGCACCGTTTCGTGGTGTACGGCGTGTCGCCCGAGGCTCAGAAGCAAGAGCAGGCCGAGGTGGGCGACGAAGCGTAAGAGTGGCTCGGGCTAGTCGGCGCCTTCTTCGAGGTCGCGCTGTTCGACGGGGCGGCTGATGACGTACTGCTCGTCGAGCCACCGGCCGAGGTCGATCTTCTTGCACCGGGCCGAGCAGAAGGGGGCGTGGGGCGCATGGGCCTCGCGCGGCGCGTTGCAGATGGGGCAACGGGGCGGGCCGAAGTCGGGCTCGGGGGTGCGGCTGGCGGCGGTCATCGCGGCCACTGTATGGCGATCGTCGGCGGGGGTTAGGATCGCGGGATGAGCGAGACGCGGCGCATCGTGGTGCTGGATGGTTACACGACGACTCCGGCCGACGCGGCGGGCGTGGCGCCGGAGGGCGAGCCGTCGTGGGACGCGATGCGGGTGCTGGGCGACGTGACGGTGTATGCGCGGAGCGACGACGCCGACGTGGAGGGTCGCATCGGCGATGCGGCGTGCGCGATCGGCAACAAGGTGCGGTTCACGGCCGGGCGATTCGCGGCGCTGCCCAAGCTGCGCTACCTGGGGTTGATGTCGACGGGGACCGACGCGGTCGACTTGGGGGCGGCGGCGGCGCACGGCGTGGTGGTGACCAACATCCCGGGGTATTCGACGGCGTCGGTGGCGCAGCACGCCTGGGCGCTGGCGTTGGCGCTGGTGGGTCGTATGCCGCAGGCGGCGCGGGCGGTGCGGGACGGCGGCTGGTTGACCTCGCCGGACTTTTGTTTTGCGGTGGGCCGTTGGCACGAGCTCGAGGGCAAGACGCTGGGCGTGGTGGGGCTGGGCGACATCGGGACGGCCGTGGCGCGGGTGGGGGCGGCGCTGGGGATGCGGGTGGCGGCGTTCAGCCGTTCGCGCAAGGACGTGGGGTTGGACGTGGATTGGGTCGAGCTCGACGCGGTGTTTGCTCAAGCGGACGTGTTGAGCTTGCACTGCCCGCTGACGCCCGAGACGGAGGGGTTGGTGGACGCGCGTCGCTTGTCGCTGATGAAGCCGACGGCGGTGCTGGTGAACACGGCCCGGGGCGCGCTGGTGGATGAGGCGGCGCTGGCGGCGGTGCTGGTGGAGGGGCGGATCGCCGGCGCCGGGCTGGACGTGCTGGCGACCGAGCCGCCGACGACGGGGTGCCCGCTATTGGCGGCCCCGAACTGTCTGATCACCCCGCACCTGGGCTGGGCGAGCGTGGAGGCGCGTCACCGTCTGATGGGCCTGCTCACGGGCAACCTGCGCAGTTGGGCGGAGGGGTCTCCGCGCAATGTGGTGACCCCGCAAGGCGCTTCGGCGTGAGCGCGGGCGGCTTGGCGGGCGAGGCCGAGGCGCGGTTGGCGGCGCTGAGCGCGGACGACGTGGTGCTTGTGTACGGCGGGACGTTTGACCCGCCGCATCGGGGTCATCTTGAGCTGCCGGAAGCGGCGCGGGCGGCGCTGTGCGCGGCGCTGGTGGCGTATGTGCCGGCCGGTCGTTCGCCGTTCAAGCAAGGGCGTGTGCAGAGCCCGCCTGAGGTACGGCTTAAGCTGGTGGAGGCTGCGGTGGCCGGGCGCGCGTCGGCCGTGGTGTTGCCCTGGGAAGTGGCGGCTGGGGATGGGGAGGCGACGTACACGATCGACACGGTCGAGCGCTTGGCGCGCTGGACGCGGGCGCGGTTGCGGCTGCTGATCGGGGCGGATCAGGCGGCGTCGTTTGCGCGGTGGAAGTCGGCCGAGCGGTTGGCGGCGTTGGCCGAGCCGTGCGTGCTGGCGCGATCGGTCGAAGGCGGCGGCGGTTTGGCGTGGCTGGATGCGCTGCCGTCGGCGGAGCGTGCGGTTTGGGCTCCGCGGGTGGTGGCGGCGCCGGTGGTCGATGTGAGCGCGACCGAGGTGCGTGAGCGGGTGGCGCGGGGCGCGTCGATTGAGGGGATGTGCCCGCCCGGGGTGGTGGCGCTGATTGAGTCGCTGGGGTTGTACCGCGGCGCGTAGTTGTCAGGCGGCCTGGGCCGCGGGCTCGGCATCGGTGGCCGGCCTGCTGGCGACTACGCGGCGGGCGTTGGGTGGGGATGCGAGCGTGGGGTCGAGGCGCCGTTGGATTCGGCCGGACCACTGGGCGGGGGTGTCGGCGAGCAGGCCGTGCATTAGGCGGAGGGCTTCGGGGGCGAGGGCGGCATCGTGGCGCTGGGCGTGTTGTTGGAAGCGTTTGTCGGCGATCGCGGCGCGGAGCGCCGGGGCGAGGGCGAGGGCTTCGGCGTGCTTGGCGAGCTTGTCGAAGGCTTTGCGCTCGGGCTTGAAGCCTTCGGGCCAGCGGGCCTCGATCCAACGGAGGGCTTGGGCGACGCGAGCCGTGGCCCTGGCCAGGGCGTCCCACTGGCGGGGGGTGGGGTGGTCGGCCTTGACGACGGCGGCGCCGGCGGCGCGGGCCTTGCGGTAGAGCGCGGCGAGGCCGGGGGCGAGGGCTGGGGCGAGGCCGGTGTCTTGGTTATCGCCGGGCCAGATTTTGGCGCGGGTGCGTGCCTCGGCGAGGGCTTGGACGAGGCGGTAGACGCGGCCGTCGGCGAGGCCGTTGCGGTCGAGGCGTGGCGGGCCGGCGTGGGGCGCGACGGCGGTGAGGCGCTGGCGCCAGGCGTGCGCGTGGGTGTCTTGGCCGTGGTCTTCGACAATGCACCGGAGGGCGTGGTGCAGGGCGGTGTCGCGGTGGATGCGGCGGAGCGCGGTTTCGAGGTGGTCGGCGCCGCGGCGCTCGAAGCTGGCGAAGCCGCGGTCTTGGCGGGCGGCGACGAGCTCGGTGGCGACGGCGAAGCGGATCAGCCGGCGTGCCGTGGGCTTGGCGTGGGCGGCTTGGTCGGTGAGGCAAGCGACTTCTTGGCCGAGCTGGCTCACGGCTTGCTGGCGCAGTGCGGTCAGCGCGTCGCTGGCGGTCCGGGCGTCTGTCGGGAGTTTCCACATGGCGGGTCGAACCGGGCAGGCCCAGGGCGGGTCTAAGCGATGCGGGCCGTGCTATGGAGTTCGGCAGAAGCGGTTGCGGGGCTTCAAAGCTCCATAGACTGAAGCGACGACGGAGGCTTGTATGGCGGCCAGGGCATCGGCAAAGCGGCGGGCGGGTGCGAGCGAGCGGCTGCTCCGCCGGGGCGCTGCGCGGTGGGCCTGGGTGCGTGGGGCGCGGTGGTCGGGCCCGGCGGTGGGGGCGGCGCTGGTGGTGTGCGGCGGCCTGGCGTTGTGGTGGTCGATGCGCGGGGGCGCCTGGGCGTGGTGGATCGGCGCGGCGGCGGCGGGGGGGGCGCTGGGACTCGTGGGCGGGCTGGCCTGGTGGCGGCGACCGGGGCGCGACCGGGTGGCGGGCTGGCTGGACGACGGCCTGGAGCTGCAAGACAGCCTGGGCACGCGGCTGCACCTGGAGTCTGCCGGGCGGGTTGAGGACCCCTGGGCGCGGCATGCGCTGGATGAGTCGGAACGTCGGGCGGCCGGGCGGAAGGTGGCGCCGATTGCGCCGTCGCCCTGGCGCGGTGCGGTGGCGTGGTGGTCTGCGGGGATCGTGGTGTACGCCGGGGCGTGCTTGCTGGCGCCGGAAGCGGCGGCGCGGTGGGCGGCGGCCGTGCGCGAAGCGGAAGACGCCGATGCCGAGCAGGCCGAGTTGGTGGAAGCGCTCGACCCGGTGGCGGTCGAGCGGGCGCGGGCGGAGCTGACGGCGATCGCGAACGAGCTGGGCCCGGCCGACGCGGCCGAGTTGCGCGAGCTTGAGCGGGAGCTGGCGGAGTTGACCTCGCCCGAAGGCGGCGAAGCGCCCGAGGGGGGCGACCCGACGGTGCGGCTGTCGTCTGTGCACGAGCGCGTGCAGGAGCAAGCGCAGCGGGATGCGCAGGCGCAGCAGGACTTTGAGCGTCGTCTTTCGGGCGTGGAGTCGGGGGAGCCGGGCCCGGCCGACGACTTGGAGAGCGCGTTGCGTCGTGGCGACCTGGAGGGCGCCGCCGAGGCTTACGAGCGTCTGCTGGATCAGGTGGACGGGCG
>JBCCXV010000163.1:0-6065 GCA_039191195.1 Planctomycetota bacterium | reverse complement strand
GGTGTCGCGTCCGATGGTGTTGACGGCGGCGCCGGAGAGCAGGTTGTCGTCGCCGTCGGCGTCGGCGGTGGAGTCGGCGGTGAAGCCGAGGCTGGCGGCGACGCCCGACCCGCCGATGTCGGCGACGGTGAGGGCCTGGGTGGTCGCGCCCGATGCGTCTTCGAGGACCAGCCGGTCGCCTTGGACCGACGCGACGACGCTGGCGCCGGAGGCGCGGTTGATCTGGTCGACCACGTCGTTGACGGTGACCACGGCCGAGAGGTCGACGACGGACGAGGCGCCGGAGCGGTCGCTGATGCGGATCAGGCCGCGGGTGATACCGGCGCCGCCGTTGAGCCGGTCGAGCGTGGTGACCGAGTCGAGGCGGGCGTCGCCGCGGTCGAAGGCGAGGACGGCGCCGCCGGTGCTGACCGCGGCGGTGGTGGCGTCTGCGAAGCCCTGGGTGACGGTCTGCTGGGCCGAGACGAGTTGGGCGACCTGCAGGGCGTAGCTGCCGGGCGTGGCGCCGGCGCCGGAGGTGATGGTCGCGATGGATTCGTCGGAGCTGGTGGCGGTGGTGCCCGTGAACGCCGTGGGCGAGGTGAGGTTGCTGGCGGCCGACTGCAGGCCCAAGAGGTTGGCGTTGACGTCTTGGAAGGCGACCTGCTGGGAGCGCAGGATCTCGTTGCGCTGCTCGACCTGGAGGCGCGGGCGCGACTCGATCGCGATGAGCTGATCGATCAGAGAGGCGGTGTCGATCCCGCTGATCAGACCGACGCCGGTGGTGATTTGTCCCATGCGATCGCGCCTCGCGGCCCCGGCTGGGGCCCCGCATGGGTATCGACGGCGTGGGGGTCGGCCCTTTACAAGAGTGGGGTTTGGCTCGGTTTAGCCTTCGTGAGCGGCCGGCTGCCGGGCCGGCGTGGGCCGGTTTTCTCGGACAGCCGGCGCCGGCGGGGTGTCGCGGGCCGGCTGCGGGGCCAAGACGCGTTGGGGCGGGGCCTGACGGCTGGCGGCGATCAGCACCTGCAGCCGCTGGCGCACCAGGGCCGCGGGCAGGGCGTAGGTCGCCTCGCGCCCGGCCCGGGCGATGTTGAGGCCGACGGCCTGGCCTTCGAGGTTCAGCAGCGGCCCGCCGCAGAGCCAAGGCTCAAGCACCGAGTCGTGCTGGAGGACCGACGGGAACCCGCTGCGTCGTGCGCTCACCAGCAGGCGTCCCGGGGCGGGGGTTTCGAAGGGCCCGGGCTGGATGCGGGTGTCGCGCTGCAGGGTGATCCGGGCCGTTTGCCGCTGGTCGTCGCGGAGGTAGGCGACTTCGACCCGCTCGCCCTCGACCCGGTCGGCGACGGCCTGGGCGACGCTGTCGAACGAGGTCGCGGCCCGGCCGGCGATCGATAGGAGACGGTCGCCGGGGCGTAGGCCGGCTTCGGCGGCGCCGAGTTGCACGCCCAGCACGCGCAGGGGGTGGTCTCGGTGTTGCGGGTGCGGCGCGATCTCGAGCACCAGGCCCAGGAGCAGCCGGTCGGCGGCCAACCGGCGGGGCGGGCTGCTCACGACCCCCAGCGACGCGGCCCGTCCGAACGGCCCGGGCGTGACGACCCAGCGCCCTACGCCGGCGTCGCCGTTGGCCCAGACCACCGGTCGTAGGTCGGCGGCGGGCACGCGCAACAGCGCGAGGTCGGTCGCGGGGTCCGAGGCCACGAGCCGCGCGTCGAGCGTGCGCCCGTCGGCGAGCGCGACGCGCACGCTCACGCCCAACTCGCTGGCCTTGGTGAGGATCAGCCCCTCGGCCGCGACGACGACGCCCAAGGCCGAGCCGACGCCGCCGTTGCGGACCTCGACCACCGCGTCGCGCCCCGCTTGGGCGACGGGTTCGACGGCTTCGAGCAGGTCCTGCCGGGGCTCGGGGATGGGGCGCAGCTCGCGCGGCGCGGTCTCGCCGGGCGCGGCTTGGGCAGACCCGGGTAGGACTGCTGCGCACAAGGCCGCGATCGCCCAGACCGCGCGCCACGCGCGGGGGTGAAGACGCCGCGTCATGGCAACGCCTCCGGCTGCGACTTCGGCGGGTTGGGCTGATCGGCTTCGGGGCGCACGCCCAGTTCGACGCGGAGGTCGAGCGTGCGCGACCCGCGGCGGACCGTGAGCGTGACGGTTTCGCCGGCGGCTCGGTTGGAGACGGCGTCGCCCAGGCCGGTGAAGCTGTCGATGGCGGCGCCCCCGAAGGCGGTGACCCGGTCGCCGGGCAGCACGCCGGCGACGTCGGCCGGCCCGCCGGGCTGGACGTCGGCGACGACCGGCTCGTTGGAGAGGTCCACCCGGCTCACGCCGAGGAACCCCGCGCGGAGCTGACGGCCCTCTTGCAGGTCGGGCCAGTGGCGGACGAAGGCGGCGGTGGGTACGTGGTAGTTCAGGCCGACGCGCCCGCCGATGCGGCTGTGGACGCCGCGAACCCGGCCTTGGAGGTCGATCAGCGGGCCGCCGGAGTCGCCGCCGACCAGGGTGCAGTCGCTCTGGAGCGTGCCGGGCCGTCGGTCGGCGATGCGGCCCAGGCGGGCGGTGACGGGGCGGTCGTCCTCGAACCCGCCCGGGTGGCCCAGGGACACGACCCAGGCGCCCAGGGGCGGGGCGCCGGTGGGCCCGAGGGTCGCGTAGGGAAACGCGTGGGCGCCTTCGGCCGCGAGTTCGATCATGCCGGCGTCGTTGCCGAGGTGCCGGCCGAGCGAGCGGCCGCGCAGCTCTCGGCCACTGGGGAAGACCACCCGGCAGCGCCGGCCGGGCTCGCCGCTGACGTGTCCGGCGGTCAGCACCAGCCCCTCGGCCGACACCACGACCCCGCTGCCCCAGCCCTCGGGGGTTTGGATGGCGACGACGGCCGGGGCCACCCGGTCGATCGCCGCGGTCGCGTTGCGTTCGACTTGACGGAGCTGCCCGAGCGTCGGCGGCGCCGGCAGCGCGGCGGTGGGAAAGAGGGCCGCGGCCGCGCAAAGCGCCAGGGTGAGCAGAAAGCAGGTGCGCCGCCGTCTCATGCAACGAGTCTGAGCCCCGGCCGGGCCGGCGTCCAGAACAATTGCGCCCGCGTCGATTTGCGGACGCTGCGCGGGCCTCGCCGTCGGCGTTACCGCCGGATCGGGCACCCCTTGGGCTGGGTGCGCTGGAACGGCGGGTCTTGCCCGGCCGCGACGGCGTCGAGCACCGGGGCCAGGTACGGCACCGGCATGTCGCCGCACTGCTGCGGCGTGGCGGGGGGCTGCTCGAACCCGCCGGCGTAGACCAGCGTCCGCTGGGTGTCGATCACGAAGAACTGCGGCGTGACCGCGGCGCCGTAGGCCTGGGCGACGGCCCCGTCGGCGTCTTTCAAAATGGGGTAGGCCACCCCGTTGTTTTGGGCGTATTGGGCGAGGTCGGCCGGGGCTTCGCCGGCGTTGGAGTTGACGGCGTAGAAGTCGAAGCGGTCGCCGTAGGCCGCGTGGAGCCGGGTGACTTCGTTTTGGTAGCCGGCGCCGGGACGGGCGGCGTCCCACGGGCAGCGCATGGATTGCCAGACCAGCACGACCGGGCGGTCGAGCTGGGCCGATACGCCGGCGGCGCCTTGGCCATCGACGCGCGGCAGTGAGAACGTTTGCACGGCCTGCCCGACCTCGGTCTGCGCATGCGATGGGCTCGCGGCCAGCAAGCCGCAGGCGAGCAGGGCGGCCCAGACGCGCATCGTCGGGGCCAGGCGCGGGGGTCGGCGGTCGGGATGGGGGCGCAGCGGGGGCTGGAGCATGGCTGTCTCACAAGACGGTGCGGGACGGCCCAACGCTACCGCAAGTTTGGGGTTTCTTGCGCCCCTGCCCCCGGCGGTTCGCCAGCCCGAAGGCCCGTACGATCCGAGCGTGCCCGCAGACACGCCACCCGCTATGCCGACGGCGAACGGTCCGCCCCCCACGCTGGCGGAGGCGCAGCGGTGGGTCGCGTCGTACACGGCGGCGCACCGCGAGAACTTCGCCGTGATGAGCCGCCTGCTGCCGAGCGAGCTGCGCAGCGGGTTCGCGGCGGTGTACGCGTACTGCCGGTTCTCCGACGACCTGGCCGACGATCCGGGGGACGCGGCGGATCGGCTCGATCGCTTGGCGGACTGGCGGGAAGGCTTGGAGGCGTGCTTCGCCGGCCGTCCGGGTCACCCGATCTTCGTCGCCCTGGCGCCGGAGATCGAAACGCACGGCCTGACCGTTGAGCCGTTCGGCGACCTGCTCGACGCCTTCGTTCAAGACCAAACGGTCACGCGTTACGACGACCGTACGGCGCTGCTGGAGTACTGCCGGCGATCGGCCAACCCGGTGGGGCGGATCGTGCTGCGGCTGTTCGGCGGCGCCGACGGCGAGGCCGACAGGTTGTCCGACGCGACGTGCACCGGCTTGCAACTCGTCAATTTCTGGCAGGACGTTCGACGCGACGCGCTGGAGCGCGACCGCGGCTACGTGCCGCGCGACGTCGCGCTGCGGCACGGTTTGGACGTGGATGCGCTCATGCGGACGCTCCGCGATGGCGGCGACCCGGCCCCGCACGCCGAGGCGTTCGGCCACGCGCTCGAAGAGCTATGCGCGTGGACCGAGACCTATTTCCGGGCCGGCCGTGGCCTGTGGGGCTGCTTCACGGGCCGACGCGGGTACGCCTTGCGCCTGTTCACGCTGGGGGGCGAGTCGATCCTCCGCAAGGTTGGGCGAGCGGGTGCGGGCGTGCTTTGGCGTCGCCCGTCGCCGGGTAAGGCGTCGCGCGTCGCGTGCGCGGTCCGGGCGTTGCCGGGTTTGTGGGCGCTGTCGGCCACAGACACCGGGGGTCATGCGGAGGCCTCGCGCGGATGACGCCGGCAGACCCCGCGATAGCGCAGTCGATCGCTTGGTGTCGGGCGTTCACGCGTCGGCGGGCGCGCAACTTCTACTTTGGCCTGCGACTTACGCCGGAGCCGAAGCGTTCGGCGCTGTACGCCGTATACGCCTTCATGGCCCGTTGCGACGACCTTGCCGATGGCGATGGCGATGGCGATGTCAACGCGTCGCGCGGTCAGCGGGCCGACAGCATCGACGCGTTCGCTGCGCGGTTCCTGGCTTGGGTCGATCCGAGTGCGTCGACGACCGATGCGGCAAGGGTTTCCGGGGGCGGGGATGTTTCCGGGGGTGTTTCCGGGGGCGTTTCCGGGGGCGGGGATGAGGCGTTCTGGCCGGCGTTGCGCTGGGCGTGGTTGTCGCACGGGCTCGACGACCGGATCGGATTGGACATGCTCGACGGGCAACGGCAAGACCTCGATGCCCCGCGCTTCGAACGCTTCGACCAGCTCCGCGGGTACTGCGAGCGGGTCGCTTCGACGGTCGGCCAGGCGTGCGTCGGCGTGTGGGGCGTCGAGCCGGGCGCCCGCGACCCAGCGCAGGACCTCGCCCGCGCCCGAGGCGTCGCGTTCCAGCTCACCAACGTGCTGCGCGACCTCCGCGAAGACGCCCGCAACGGCCGCACCTACTTGCCCGCTGACGAACTGACGGCCCACGGCGTGTCGATGGACGACCTGGCCCAGGGTCGGTTCACGCCGGGCTTCGACGAGTTGATGCGGTTTCAACTCGACCGGGCCCGCGGGTGGTACGCCGAGTCGGACGGCCTGGACGCCCTGGTATCGCCCGATTGCCGGGCCGCGAGCTTGGCGCTGATGCGGCTGTACCGGTCGCTGTTGGAGCGGATCGCCGAAGACCCGCGCGCGGTGCTGCGCGGCCGGGTGTCGCTGCCCTGGGCCAAGAAACTCGCGATCGGTTGGCGCGCGGCCCGTGGCGTGGGGTGACGGCGTCGCCCCGGCCGGGGCGGGGCGGTATCTTGCGCCGATGAGCGATTCTCCCGCCCCCGGGTCGGACGGTCCCGCAGCTGCAGACGGCGCGCCGCGCACGGCCGTGGTCATCGGCGGGGGGGTGGCCGGCCTGTCGGCGGCGGTGCGGCTGGCCCAGGCCGGCGTCGCGGTGACGCTCGTCGAGTCGCGCAAGCGCGTGGGCGGCCGGGCCGGCTCGATGCACGACCCCGAGCTGGACGCCTGGGTCGACAACTGCCAGCACGTGCTGCTGCGCGGG
>JBCCXV010000162.1:0-6066 GCA_039191195.1 Planctomycetota bacterium | reverse complement strand
GGCGTCGATCCAGGCACGGCGGGAGCAGGCTCGTTCATGACCCCGGCAGCATAGCTCCGCCCGGGACAAGGCCCCGGACACGCGCCTCAGTGGTTCGCGTGGCGGACCCCCAGTGCGCCCACCGCAACCCAGCGCACCGCCAAGACACCGATCACCAGATGGCTCAAGCCCAGCAAGGTGTTCACCACCGCAAAAGTCGATCGCGTGAGCACGCCCGGATCGATCAGCGACCACGCGAATTCCGTCCCCAGCCAAGCCCACACAACCCAGAGCCAGTACCACCGGCCGGCCACCGCCGCGCACACCATCGCCGCCGGCCCCGGGTTCACGCCGGCCTTGCGCGCCGTCACCACCGAGGCCCAAAACGCAATGCCCAGCGCGATCAAAACCGTTTGCAAGCCAAAGAACAGGGCGCCAAACAGAAGAGACCCCGCCGCATAGCCCGCCCACCACGCCGCTTCGTACGCCCTGGACTGCGTAACGCCGTACAAGCCGTCCCCGATGTCGGGCCGATCGACAAGCGCGTCCCACGCCAAGCCGACGACCGCGCTCAACACGCCCACCCACGCCGCGCTGATCATGAGCTGCCGGCCGGCTACCTTCGGGCACGACGCAAACGCCGGAATCCGAGTCCCCAGCTCGCGCAGCCTCGGTCGCCATCGCCACCAACCCAACCCGCTCTCCACGTCGGCCCAACGGCGCGGCCGGCGGCTCTCCGCAACCGGCTTGCCGCACTCGGGGCACCCGGCGCCTTCAGACAGACCCAACAGCACATAGCCACAGCCCCCACACACCGACGGCCATCGACACGCCCCGCCACCATCGCCGGGACGCAGCGCCGCCAGCCAGCGCCAAACCAACAACGCGAGCCCGCCCAGCGGAAACACGAGTTCTGCTTCTGCACGGAAAAGCCCATCCGCCAAGGCTTGCCCCACCGACGGCGAGCCGTAATAGCCCCGGCTCCACACCGAATCCACGATGCGCACGCTCATGCCGACCCAAATCGCCACGTGAACCGTTGCCGCCGGCCAAAGCACCCAAAGCCGCCTCAGGCTCTTGCCTACGCTCGCCCGCCAGCGTTCGGGCCCCGCGCCCCACGCCGAAAACAGCAGCGAGGCCGGCGCCAAGAAAAACACCGTCGTCAGCAACGGCATCAGCAAAACCCACAGCGGATCGAACTCGCCGATCGTCTCGGCGGTGGCGTCTCCCGGGTCGATGCCATCGCCAACAAGCAGCGCACCGAGTTCGAGGCCCCCAATCGTCGCCGGATAGAACAACAGGGCGAACACGCAAAGGGTGCCCGCCACCGAGCCCCCGTCGGCCGCAAGCACCGCACGCCGCATCAAGAAGGGGGCCGCGATCGACGCGCCAAGCTGATCCGCAAACCCAGGACGCACCCCATCCCCACGCCTCACCCCGGATTGGCCCGCCGTCGCCATGCGGTCAGCTTACCCACGGCGTGCTCCGACTCGACGTGGAACGCTAGTGGTTCGCGTACCGCGCCGTCATCACCGCCCGGTTCAGGCACCAGGCGTACACCGCGAACACCGCCGCGTGGAAGAACGCCGTGCCCGCCAGCACCGCCGCCACCGGGTCGATCGAACCCAGCAGCTTCTGGTCTTGGTCCATCCATAACCGCACCGTCGGGTGGGTGGGCGCCATCGCCGTGAGCAGGCTCAGCCCCATCCACCAGGGCAGCCAGCGCGACGCCGCCGCCGCGCAGTTCGAGGCCGCCGGCCCGGGGTTGATCCGCGTCTTGCGCGCCGTCGTGCCCGCCACGATCGTCGCCGACGACAGCGTCATCACCAGCCCCGACAGCATCGCCGTCATGGCCAAGAACAAGCCGCCCACGGCCCACCGGGTCAGCGTGGTCGAGCGCGCCACGGCGTCGCCTTCGAGCGCCCCACCGCCGAAGCGCCACACGCTCAGCGCCGCCGGCATGAGCAGGCCCGCCAACAGCATCCACGGCGCCGCACAAGCCAGCCTGCCCAGCCGCACACGCACGCCCAAGTCGAGCCCCGGGATCGTCGCCCCGAACCGGGCCGGGTGCGGCGGCGACCACGGCCAGCGCCCCAGCTTCGCCGCGTCGTCCCACGACCTCGGCGCCAGGCTCGCACGCACCGGCCGGCCGCACTCCGGGCAGTCCGCATCCTTGCCCAACGCCGTCACCACATACCCGCAGTCGTTGCACACCGGCGGCCAACGGCACCACGCGCCTTCCGCCGGCGGGCCGAGCGCACGCAGCCACAGCCGCGCTCCGACGAGCAGCGCCGCCGCGCCCGCCGCGAACACCGTCACCTCGCTCGCCAGCCCGTCGTGCATCCCGTCGCCCACACCACCCGCTTCGGCCCGGAATGCCGAGAGGTTGGCGAGCACCTGAACCCCTTCTGCCGCCGCCCACACCACCAGCGCCGCCGCGCACGCGTGCGCCGCCATCGCCAGCCACATCACCCACGCCCGGCGCACCGACCGCAGCAGCGTCGTCACCCATTTCTCGCGACCGGCGCCCCAGGCCGCGAACACCCACGCCGTCAGGATGCAGACCGACTGCGCGATCCCGAAGCCGCTCAGCAGATAAACACCGAGGTCCTGGGCCGTGCTCGACCGCACCAACCGCACCGTGAAGTCGCCGAACTTGTAGTCGCCACGCCACGCGAATGACGCCCGGCGGATCAGCCCGGTCGTCTCATAGATCAAGACCAGCCCCGGCAGCAGCACCGCCAGATGCGCGATCGCGGCGCGCAGCGTGCTCGTGCGATCGGCGAAACGCACGGCCGTCCGCATCAGCAGCGGGGCGGCGATCGCCGCCGCCAGCACGTCGCCCAAGTCGGCCGGCCCGTCCGCCGCACCCCCGCCACGACGCTTGCCGCGCGCGGAACGCGCCGCGGGCTCCGGTTTCGCGCTGCGCGGCTCGCCGTTCATCGGCGGAGTCTAGATGCTAGGTTTCGCGCCATGAGCCTCGACCCCGCCCAACGCGCCGCCGTCGCCCGATCCGCCGCCCAGGCCCTGCGCGACGCCGCCGGCCGGCCCCCCACCCCCGTGCTCGTCGGCTTCGACGGCTTCATCGACGCCATCGCCGAGGTCGTCGACGTCCGCTACGACGAAGACCACCACAAGCCCATGGACACCATCGCCACCTTCGGCGGGCGCGTCGCCGCCGCCGCCGGCAAGTCGTCCAACTTCGAGCTCGTCGTCAAGACCCGCAAGATCGGCGGCAACGGGCCCATCATGGCCCTGGCCCTGGCCAAGGCCGGCCTCGGCGTCACCTACGTCGGCAACCTCGGCGTGCCCGCACCCGACCCCGTCTTCGAGCCCCTGCAAGACCTCGCCCACGCCGTCTACAGCGTCGCCCCCGCCGGCGCCACCGACGCCCTGGAGTTCGAGGACGGCAAGCTCATGCTTGGCAAGCACAGCATGCTGGGCGAGATCACCGCCGAGCGCATCCGCCAGACCGTCGGCGACGAGGTCTACGACCACGCCGGCGCACACGCACGCCTCATCGCCATGGTCAACTGGACCATGCTCCCCCACATGAACGCCATCTGGGAAGACCTCCGCGACAAGGTCTTGCCCCAGTCCGAGCACCGGCCCTGGGTCTTCATCGACCTCGCCGACCCCGCCAAGCGCACCGCCGACGACCTCAAGACGGCCCTCGAACTCGCCGGCACGCTGCAAGCCCGGGCCAACGTCGCCATGGGCTTCAACCTCAGCGAGTCCGTCCAGGCCGCAGGGGCCTTGGGCGTAGAGATCGACGGCGACGCCGAGGCCGCCATCGAAACCACCGCCCGGGCCCTACGCGAACGCCTGGGCGTCTCGGCCGTGGTCGTCCACCCCCGGTCCAGCGCGGCGGCGGCGATCAAGGGCGACGATGGCGAAGTCGCCTCCGCACGCTTCGCCGGCCCCTGGGTCGGCAAGCCCAAGCTCAGCACCGGCGCCGGCGACAACTTCAACGCCGGCTTCAGCCACGGCCTCGTCCTGGGCCTCGACGTCGCCCAGTGCCTCTGCCTCGGCGTCGGCACCAGCGGCTTCTACGTCCGCGAGGCCCGCAGCCCGACCCGCGAAGAACTCGCCGACTTCTGCGCCAACCTGCCCGAGCCGGAAGGCGGGTAAGCCGCGCAAGATTGCGCCGCCAACATACGCATCAAAGCCTGGGTTCTGCGATCACGAATACGAGCGCGTGATCTCGTTCCGGGCTAAGCCACATCCGAAAGTCGAACTCGCCCGAGAAGCGGCCCCGGCCCTCGTGGAAGCTATTCAGGTAGATCTGGCTTCGATCGTTGAACGCGGTCTGATTCCACCACGGCGGGTCTCCCCCGTAGTCCGGTACTTCTGTGAAGTCGCCGCCCGCCAGCTCCAACCGCTCGATGAGTTGCGCCATGTCGTTCGGTGAGGCGGTGAACTCGAAGAACGCGAAGCCGCCCATCACCCGCAGCGGCGCCGAGCCCGTGTAGCTGTGTTGAATCACCACCGAATCCGGCGCGGGTTCAACGATCCATCGAACAAAGCTACGTTCATGCGTGGGGTGCAGGTTCGGGCAAAGGCTCGCGTAGACGCCCACCAGAAAGCTCAAGACCGGCATGCTCGATTCCTTTCGAGACACGTGCGCTCTGATTTGCCATTTCGGCGTGCCAATCGCCTGAGCTTCAATCGCCCCCAAGAGTCGCCAGGCCTCACACCTCCGCCGGGTCCGGCAGGTGCGGACGCACCGCTTCGGCGACCGCGTCGTGCAGCGGGCCCGACGTCGCGATGATGCCGGCGTTGTCCGCCAGCGTCGACCCCTTATCGAACTTCAGCGGCCGGCCATACGCGTCGGTCACGCGCCCGCCGGCCTCCTGCACGCACAGCATGCCCGCCGCGTGGTCCCAGATCTTCTCCCGGTACCCCTTCCGCGTCGGCAGACGCAAATACACCTCGGCCTTGCCTTGCGCCACCACGGCGTACTTGCACTGGCTGTCGATCCGCACCGGCTCGGCCGTCGTCCCCAGCGCCTTCACCGCCGCGGCGCTGGCGCCTTGATCCGAGTGTCCCGACTCGACCGACTCCACAAACCGCGCCGATTCGGCGTCGCCCCCCGCCCCGGAAGCCGACGTCACCCGGCACGGCGTCGGCTTCGCGCTCGGGTCGTTCATCGGCAGCGCAAAGCACCCTTGACCGATGCTCGCGTAGAGCAGCAGCCCCGGCTCGCCGTCGGGCCCTTCGAGGTTCGGGCAACCCAGCACGCCCAGCACGACCTGCCCTTCGATCAGCAGGCCCAACGCCACGGCGTACTGCTCGCCGCGCAGAAAACCCTTCGTGCCGTCGATCGGGTCGAGCGTCCAATACCGCCCGAGGTTCGCCAGGTCGGGCTGGTGGTTGCCGCGGTCGATCAGGTCGAGCACCCGCTCGGCCGACACGTCGGGCCCCAGCGCGTCTTGCGCGTGTTCGACGACTTGGTCGGCCAGCGCCGCCTCGTCGCCGCTGCGCAACGCGCTGGCGTCTTCCTCGCCCACCAGCGGGTCGTCGGGGAACGCCTGGGCCAGGTGCGAGGCCACCACGGCTTGGCTGGCGAAGTCGGCCACCGTCACCGGGCTCTTGTCGCCCTTGCTCATCGAGCCGGCGGCGACCAGGTCCCGCTGCACGGCCGTACAAACCCCCGCGGCCTCGCGGACCGCGACCAGGGCCAGTTCCAGTTCTTGCGACAGCGATGCGGCGGCGGGTGCGTTCATGCCCACAGACTACGAAGTCCCCCCGACGCGGTCCGCCCAGGCGCCACCGGGCTCGCACGCGACCCGAGAGCCTCACATATTCCGCGGGTCGTCCGGGGCCAGGTCGTGGAACCGCGTCGTCGGCCCGTCGAACGCCAAACGCACCGTCCCGGTGGGGCCGTTGCGCTGCTTGGCCAGGATCACCTCGCCGATGTTGTTGTCTTCGTAGTCCGGGTCGCCGCGGTGGTAGTAGTCCTCCCGGTGCAGCATCATCACCACGTCGGCGTCTTGTTCGATCGAGCCCGACTCGCGCAGGTCGCTCATCCGCGGACGGTGGCCCTCCCGCTGCTCGGCCTGCCGGTTGAGCTGGCTCAGGCAGATG
>JBCCXV010000161.1:0-6151 GCA_039191195.1 Planctomycetota bacterium | reverse complement strand
CTGCCAGGCCCCGTGACGCTGCGGGCCAAGGCGGAGGCGTCGCGCCTCGCCGAAACCGGCGCGGTTGTCGCCGCCGTGTCGCGTGACGGCTGGGTGGCGTTGCGTTGCCCGTCGGACCCCTTCGCGCACGCCCTGCTTTCGCGTGCCGGTGCCGCGCCGGTCGTGGCGATTGGCGCGCGCGACGCGCGGGGCGCCGGGGCGGCCCGCCTGGACGCCGTCGAGCCCAGCGTGCGCGATGCGGTTAGCGTGGCGGTGGATGGCGGGGCCACGCGGTTCGGCAAACCGTCGACGGTGGTCGAGCTCGACCCCGACCATCCGGGCCAGCCATGGCGTGTGGTGCGCCCCGGCGTGTACGACAAGCGTTACCTACGGAAGCTCATGGTGTTCGAGGTCCTCCTGGTTTGCACCGGTAACACGTGCCGCAGCCCGATGGCCGAGGCGATCGCGCGCGACCGGCTGGCCGCGCGGTTTGGCGTGGCCCCAGCCGAACTAGAGGCGAGCGGCTACCGGGTGAACTCGGCCGGGGTGTCGGCTGGGCCGGGCTCGCCGATGACGCCCGAGGCTGCCGAGGCGTTGCGCGGCATGGGCGTCGAGCCTGGGGGCCATCGTTCGAGCCCGCTGCTGGCCGAGGACGTCCGCCGGGCCGACGTCGTCTACGCCATGACCGATTCGCACGCCCGGGCCGTGCTGGCGATCGACCCGACCGCTGGGGCCAAGGTGTCCCGCCTCGACCCCGACGCCGACGTGCTCGACCCCATCGGCGGCGACGCGGCGCTGTACCGCCAGACCGCGGCCCAGATCGCCGAGGCCCTGGGCAAACGCCTGGCCGCCGACGTGCCGTAAGCCGCGGGGCTCGGGAGGCGATTTCCGGGGCTGGGGATATTCCGGGGGGCGGGGGCATTCCGGAGACGGGGTCGGTAGATTTGCGGGCCATGCTGGGCGACCAGGCGCGAGTTCGAGTGGACGGGGTGGATTGGCAGCGGGCCCTGTCGGGCTTCCGGCTGCATCGCGCGGTGGGCATGGCGTTCCAGCCGTCGAAGGTGCTGGCGGCGGCGATGGTGATCCTGGCCCTGCGCGGCTGGGGTTGGGTGTGCGATCGGCTCGCGGAGGGGTGGGTCGGCCCGGCGAGCGCGGTGGGCGCGAGCCTGCGCCGCGCCGAGACGGCCGTGTCGCAGATGGAGTGGGCCCAAGCGTTGGCGGACGTCCGCATGGCCGGACTCACGGCGCCCGGTTCGATCCGATACGGCGAGCACTGGCTCACGCTCTTGTGGGCCGCCGGCGCTCTGGCCATCGCGGGTACGTTCGGCCTGGTGTTGGCCCGCCTTTGTGCGGTCCATGCCTGCGACGCCAAGGGCGTGGCTTGGGACCGCGGTGCTCGCTTCGCGCTAAGGCGTTGGCCTTCGGCCACGCTGCCGATTGTGCTGCCGTGCGTGGTCCTCGCGGCGCTCTTCGGGTTCGGCGAGCTCTACGGCCTGATCGCCCGGCAATCGGGCTTGGCCTGGCTCGCGGGCATGGGCTTCGGGCTGGCGTGGGTCGTCGCCCTGGTCTGCTTGGTGATCGTGATGCTGCTGGTGTTTGGCGGCTGGCTGATCCCCGCGGCCGTGGGCGTCGAGGCCGTCGACGGGTTTGACGCGGCGTCCCGCGCGATCAACTACTTGATCTTTCAGCCGATCCGGGCGCTGGGCATCTTGCTGATCGCCGGCGTGCTGGGTCTGGCGCTGCTGTTTCTCTTGACCTGGACGCTGAACTTCACCGCCTCCACGGTGTACGGCTGGGCCGATCCCGACGAGAGGGTCGTTGTGCCGGTCTTCGGTCCGGGATGGCCCGATGCCGACGGCGAGACGCTTTCCGTTTCGACCACCGCCCAGGACATGAACACGGACGGCCTTGCGCTCGGTCCCGCGGACCATCAGGTGGACTGGCGGTTCGGCGAGGTCGATCCCCAAGGCTTCTCCGGGTGGTGGGTGTCGTTCTGGATCGCTTCGGCGAGGCTGCTTGCGCAATCCATCCTGCTGTCGTACGCGGCGTCGGCGGCGACGTGGGGTTACCTGATCCTGCGTCAGGCGCGCGACCAGGTGGACTTTGCGACACACTTCGAAGAGCCGCCGGCCAAGTCGGCCGGGACGGCGTCGGCCGTGGGGCGCGGGCCGGACATCGTCCGGGCTTCCACGCCGCCCGCGCCCCCGCCGGGCGTCGCGCCGTTGGGGTCGGAGCCGCCCGCGACTGACGCCGCCAGCGGTGAAGACCAGGGGTCTTCGGCGTGACGCGCGCGGTGCGCGCCTGGGCGCTGGTGCTGCTGGTCGTTGGCGCGGCCTTGGGGCACACGGCGTGCGACTCGGGAGCGAACCCGCCGGACGCCGCCGCGCCGGGCGCCCTGCGCATCGTGAGTCTGACGCCCTCGCTCACCCAGCTGTGCGTTGAGATGGGCCTGGGCGATCGGATCGTCGGCGTGACCCGGTACGACGCGTTCCGCGGGGTCGAGGGCGGGCCCCAGGTCGCCGTGGTGACCGACCACAGCGTGGCCGGCGTTGCGTCTGTCGCCCCGACGCACGTGCTCACGACCGTGTCGCCGAGCCTGCCCGTGCCGTCGGCGATCCAACGCCTGGCCGACCGCGGGGCGTTTGCGCTCGGGGCGTACGCGTACCCCGCGTCGCTCGACGACGTGGTCGCGTGCCTGGTCGAGACGGACCGGGCGACGGGTTCGCCGGCGATGGGCACGTTCTTGGGTAAGCAAGAATCGGCTCGGGCGCTTGCGGACAAGATCCAAGCCGAGCGGGCGAAGCTTCGCGGCGCCGCTACGGGGCCGCGGCTGCGTGTGCTGCTGCTGTTCGAGGCGAGTGGGGCGTCGGGCGCCGGCGGGTACCGCGCGTCGGGCCCGGGGACGGTGCTCGACGAGGCGCTGCGGCTCGCCGGCCATGTCAACGCGCTCGAAGGCCGTGTGTCGGGCGAGGCGGGCAGCGCGACGGTCACGGCACCCCGGCTGACGCTCGCGGCGATCGCCGACCTGGCGCCGGACGCCGTGGTGGTGTTCGACCCCGGCGGCGCGGCGTTCTCGGGAGTCCAAGACAGTCGACTGACGGCGTTGCGGGGCGTTCCCATGCCGGCGGTGGGCGAGGGACGCTTGTGGGTCGAGACGGACGCCCGCGCGCTGCTGCCGTCGCTGGCGACGTTGGACCTGGCCGGGCGGCTGGCGGCGTGGCTTGCCGGAGAGTCGCCGTGACGCCTGGGGGGCGCGGGGTCGGTTGGGGCGTGGTCGTGGTCGGGTTGGGGTTGTGCTGCGCCGCGCGGATGTCGTGGGACGAGGCCGCTTGGGGTTGGCCGTCGGGCGAGTTGGCGGCCTTCTTGATCGAGCAGCGTTGGCTGAGGCTTCTTCTGGCCGCGTCGGCCGGGGCGTGCCTGGGGGTTTCCGGCGCGGCGATGCAGTCGCTGCTGCGCAACCCGCTGGCCGAGCCGTACCTGCTGGGCGTGTCGGCCGGGGGCGCCGCCGGGCTGGCCGTGCAGGTGATGTTCTTGTCGGGCGAGGCGGTCGCGACGGGCCCGCCCGTGACCGGCGTGCTGGTGGGTTGCCTGGGCGCGGGGGTGCTGGTGACGGTCTTGGGCACGCGGCGCGGCGTGCTCGACCCGGCCGGCCTGATCCTCGCCGGGGTCGTGATCTCGGCCATGCTCGGTTCGGCGGTGACGGCGATGCACCAGATCGCGCCGGGGCAGTCGCAGCGGCGGCTCATCGCGTGGATGCTCGGCGAGATCGACGAGGGCCTGCCCGCGTTGTACGGCTACGCCGCGCTGGGCGTTGCTCTGCTCGCCGCCGGCTGGATGGCGTGGCGGGGTCGCAAGCTCGACGCGTGTTCGTTCAGCGACGACGAGGCGCGGTCTCTGGGCGCTTCGCTGGGTCGCATGCGGGCCGGGCTCTTGATCGCGGCCTGTTTGGGCGCGGCGGCCGCGGTGCTGATCGCCGGTCCGGTCGCGTTTGTGGGGCTCATCGCGCCGCACCTGGCCCGGAGCCTGGTGGGGCCGGGGCACCGGTCGCTTGGGCCGGCGGCGGCGTGCGTGGGCGCGGCGATGCTCGTGGGCGCCGACGCGGGGGCGTCGGCCGGCGCCGCGGCGATGCCGGGCGTGGGAAGGCTGCCCGTGGGCTTGGTCGCGGCGCTCGGGGGCGGGCCGGTGTTCCTCGTGATGCTCCGCCGATACCTTGGCCGTGGCGGGCACGAGTTGTAGCGGGCCGCTCGCCCAAGCCCATGACCCAAGCCGCCAAACTTCTTGAGAATGTGGACCTGCCCTTGCCCGCGTGGCCCGAGGGGGCGCCGGCGTTGCGGGTGGTGCATGTGACGGACCTGCATGTGCGCGGCCGTGTCCAGAAGCGTCACCGCGGGCTCGCGGCGGAGCTGCGCGGGGTCGCTTGCGACCTTGCCTGCTTCACCGGCGACGCGATGTCGAACCCCGGGCAGGAGCCATCGGCGCGCGAAACGCTCAAGATGCTGTGCGAGGCGCTCTCGCCCCGGCTCGGGTGGTTCGGGGTCTACGGGAACCACGACTCGCCCGAACTGGTCGAGCGCTGCGCCGACCTTCCCATCCGCTGGTTGGACAACGACGCGGTCGAAGTCGATCGCGACGGCGTGCGGGTCGAAGTAACGGGTCTGCACGTCGACCGCAAGACCCGGCCGGACGCGCCGAAACTCGCGCACGCCTTGGGCGAGCTGCGGCTGGGGCAAGCGGCCGCCGGCGTCGATCGCGGACAAACCTTCCGGCTGATGCTGGCGCACTTCCCGATGGCGCTGCCGATCGCGCGCGACCTGGGCGTCGACCTACTCTTGGCCGGCCATACCCACGGCGGTCAGGTCCGGCTGCCGGGCGGTCGCTTGCTGGTGAACTCGTGCGACATGCCTTTGGACAAGAGCACGGGCGTGCTCCGGATGGGCGCGACCACGGCCGCGGTGTCGCGCGGGCTGGGCGAGGTGGGGGCGCCGGGCGCAAGGGTGCGCGTGCTGTGCCCGCCGCATTGCCCGGTGTACGAGATTGGGCACGCCCAGGGTGATGATTCGCCAGGTGTGTCCGCGACCCTCGAACAGGTGCGCGCTTGGTGATGCCTGCGCTTCGGGCTTGCTAAAGGGTGCGATCCAGTAGGCGGTAGCTCACGGCCTCGGCGACGTCGCCGGCGGTGATCTGCTCTCGGCCGTCGAGGTCGGCGATGGTGCGCGAGACCCGGCGGACCTTGTCGTAGGCCCGGGCGCTCAACCCGAGCTCGGTCACCGCTTGCTTGAGCAGGTCTTGCGCCGGCGGGTCGAGCGGGGCCAGGCGGTCGAGTTCTTTGCCGCGCAACCGGCTGTTCGGCTTGCCTTGCGACTCGCCGAACGCTTCCGAGTTGCCGCCGGGCTGTCCGGGAGCGTGATCGGCCGGCGCTTCGGGCGGGTTGCGCGTCGCTTGCACGGCACGGCCTTTGGCAACCTGAACGCGCATGTCGGCGGTCGAGGCGCCGTCGGGCTTGCCGGCGAGCTTCTCGTACGGCACCGCCGAGACCTCGACGTGCAGGTCGACGCGGTCGATGAGCGGGCCCGACAGGCGTTCGAGATATCGCTGCATCTCGCGCTGGCCGAAGCCGTCGGCGGGCATGTCGCCGCGGGGGGTGGGGTTGAGGGCGCCGACGAGCAGGAAGCGTGCGGGCAGGCGGACGGTGGCCTGGGCCCGGGCGATGGTGACTACGCCGTCTTCGAGGGGTTGGCGGAGGGTTTCGAGCACGGCCCGGGGGAACTCGGGCATCTCGTCGAGGAACAGGACGCCGTGGTGGGCGAGGCTGACTTCGCCCGGGCGGGGGTGGATGCCGCCGCCGATGACGGCCGCGGACGATGCGGTGTGGTGCGGGCTGCGGACGGGCCTCCGCTGGATGAGCGAGCTGCGGTGCGGGCCCTTGCCGGCGGCGGACCAGATGCGCGTCACCTCCAGCGCCTCTTGCCGCGACATCGACGGCAGGATGCCCGGCAGGGCCTTGGCGCACAGGCTCTTGCCCGAGCCGGCTGGGCCGATCATCAGGATGTTGTGCATGCCGGCGGCGGCGATGACCAGGGCGCGTTTGACGGCCTGCTGTCCGCGGACGTCGGCGAAGTCGACCTCGGCCGGGGCGGGCGGGACCGGCGCGTCGCCGGCGATGGGCGGCAGT
>JBCCXV010000160.1:0-6157 GCA_039191195.1 Planctomycetota bacterium | reverse complement strand
TTCCTCGCCCTCGACATGCACCGCCCCGACTCCCTCGATGACCGGCTCGACGGCATCGGCCTCGCCGAAAACCTCATCGGCGCCGAGGCCGTCAACGACATGCTCGACGCCATCCCCAAACGCCTCATCTTTGGCGAGCCCGACTAAGCCCCCACGTTCAACCGGCCGGGCTCTCACGCACCTCGACCACCTCGCCCGACGCCACCGCGCGCGCCTCCCCCGTCTGCGCGTCGCGCAGCACCAAGCGCCCCGCCTCGTCGACGCCGTCGATCACGCCTTCGATCGGAGCCCCGCCGTCGGCGCCGCCGACCGTCACCGCGCGTCCTACCCAGGCCAAGGCTTCGCCCAGCCGACGCGACACGCTCGCGCTCCAGCCGTCCGCCTCGAACTGCGCGATCTCTTCGAGGATCGCACCGCCGCAGTGCTCGACCACGTCCGACGGCACGATCTCTTTCTCCAAGACCTCACCCAGCGTGATTGGCGGCACACGGCAGCCCGCCGGGTCCGGCCCGGGCGCCGCCACGTTCACCCCCACGCCCACCACCACCGCCGACCACCCCGTCTCCCTCACGAGCCCGTCTTCCGCGACCCAGCCCACGACGCGCTCGCACATCAGCCCGGCCAGCTTCCGGCCGTCGAGCAGCAGGTCGTTGGGCCACTTGACCCGCAGCCGCTCCGCATCGACGCCGAACGCGCCCGCCACCGACTCGCGCACCGCTAGCCCCGCAACCAACGGCAGCCGCGCCGCGTCTCCTTCCGGCCCCCGCCAGGGATACGCCAGCGAGAAGTACGCCCCGCCCGGCGGCGATTGCCACGCCCGCCCGGTCCGCCCACGACCGGCCGTCTGACGATCCGCCGACACCAGCACCGCCTCGGGCACGCCCCCCGTTGGCGCCCACCCCGACGCGATCCGCGACGCCTCGGCGTTGGTCGAGTCCGTCTCTCGAAAGTGCGCCCGCCGCATATCGCCAGCCTAGCCCAGCGGCTGCCGCGGACGCGGTCGCCCCGCCCACCCGCAGGTACGATCCAACTTCCATCGTCCCCCGCACCGACCCCTATCGCTTCGCGAAAGACCCCGCCTGCCATGGTCCAGCTCATCGACACCTCGCTCCGCGACGGCCACCAGTCCCTCCTGGCTACCCGCATGTCCACCGACCAGTGCATGCGCGTCCTCCCGCTGCTCATCGACGCCGGCTATTCCATCTTCGAGCTCTGGGGCGGCGCCACCCTCGACGCCTCGCTCCGCTTCACCGGCGACGACCCCTTCGAGCGCCTCGAACAGTTCACCCAGACCCTCGATACCGCCGGCCGGCCCGTCGAGATCCGCTCCCTCTGCCGCGGGCAGAACCTCTTCGGCTACACGCCCTACCCCGACAACGTCGTGGTCGAGTTCTTACGCGAGGCCGTCCGCACCGCCACCACCGGAAGCGTCCGCCACCGCATGCGCGTGTTCGACGCGCTCAACGACCACCGCAACCTCGTCACCGCCGTCATGGCCGTCAAGACCTTCGACGGCGTCGCCGAGGCCGCCATCAGCTACACCACCTCCCCCGTCCACGACCAGGATCACTTCCTCAACTTCGCCCAGAACGCCGTCGACTGGGGCGCCGACGCGCTGTCCATCAAAGACATGGCCGGCCTGCTCCACCCCGCCGACTGCTGGGGCCTGGTCGAAGCCCTCAAGGACCGCTTCCCCACCAAGCACCTCACCCTCCACAGCCACGACACCAACGGCCTGGCCGTCGCCGCCTACGTCGTCGCCATGATGGCCGGCGTCGACGCCCTCGACACCGGCTACGGGCCCATGGCCGGCGCCACCGCTCAGCCGCCCGCCGAGCTCATCGGTTACTTCGCCAAGGCCTTGGGCATCGAGCTCGACGTCGACCTCTCCAACGCCCCGGAGATCGACGCGCGCCTGCGCACGATCCGCGAAGAACTCTCCGCCGTCGACAAGAACCCTCAGCACATGGGCGGCCGCTGGCCCGCCGAGCCGACCGACGACATGAAGGCCGCCATCGACAAGGCCATCACGCTCTTGCAATCGCGCGACCGCGACCAGTGCACCGAGGCCTGCGACGTCATCGAGCAGCAGCTCATGGAGCCCCAGGGATACCCGGCCGTCGACAAGAGCCAGCTCGAATCCCAAATCCCCGGCGGGATGCTCTCGAACCTCTACAACCAGCTCAAAGAGCAAGACAAGCTCGACCTGCTGCCCAAGGTCCAGGAGCAGATCCCCGCCGTCCGCAAGGCCGCCGGCTATGTCCCGCTGGTCACGCCCACCAGCCAGATCGTCGGCACCCAGGCCACCTTCAACGTCATGCAGGGCGCCCCCTACGCCTTCGTCAGCGAGCCGTTCCGCGACCTCATGATGGGCTGCTACGGCAAGCTCCCCGGACCGGCCGACCCCGACGTCCTCAAGACCGTCTCCCGCGGCGAACCCGCCTTCACCGGCCGGCCCGCCGACCGCGTCGACGACGCCGACCTCGTCAAGGTCTTCGCCGACCACGGCGACCTGGTCAAAAGCCACCGCGACCTCCTGCTCACCCTCCTGTTCCCCGCCCCCGCCAAGCAGTTCTTCACCAAGCGGGAAGAGGGGTGAGCGACGCGATCTTCCACATCACGTCGCGTTCCCAGTGGGGCGAAGCTCAAGGCTCTCGCTGGTACGAAGCCGACAGCCTCGCCGCCGAAGGCTTCATCCACTTCTCCACCGAGGCGCAGGTGCTCCCCTCGGCCGAGCGGTTCTTCGCCGACCGCACCGAAGACCTCGTCGTTCTGGTGATCGACCCGGACAAGCTCACGGCCGAGCTACGCTGGGAGCTCGCACACGCCGGCACGCCCGACGAGCAGGCCTTCCCGCACCTCTACGGCCCGCTCAACCTCGACGCCGTGGTCGACGTGCGGCCCCTGACGCGCAACGCGGACTCCCGGTTCGCCTCCCCCTTCGCCCGGTAGACTCATGCCCGCCGGGCGTAGCTCAGCTGGATAGAGCAGTCGACTTCTAATCGACAGGTCGGAGGTTCGAGCCCTCCCGCCCGGACTTCTCCCCCCACCCTCGCCATCCCCATGCACCTGGTCCTCATCGGCTATCGCGGCAGCGGCAAGACCTCGGCAGGCCGCGCCGCGGCCCAGACGCTCGGCCTCGACCTCGTCGACCTCGACCACGCCGTCCGGGCCAAGTTCGACGGCCGATCCATCGCCAACGTGTGGGCGACCGAAGGCGAACCCGCGTTCCGAAAAGCCGAGGCCGAAGCCTTCGCCGAACAACTCGACCGCGAAACCCCCATCGTCCTCGCGACCGGCGGCGGGGCGGTGATGACCCCCGACACCGCCACCCGCCTCGATCGCGCCCGCGCGCAGCACGCCGCCTGGTGCGCCTACCTCCACGCCACGGCCGACGTCCTCGCCGCCCGCATCGCTGGGGACACGGGTACCGCTGCCGAGCGCCCCAGCCTCACCGGCGCCCCGCCCGCCAGCGCCGGGGCCGTCGAGGAAGTCGCCTCAGTCCTAACCCAACGCGAATCGACCTACCGCAAGCTCGCCGACGTCGTGATCGACGCCACGGCCGACCTCGACCAAGTCGCCGCCCAGCTCGTCGACGGCTACCGGTCCGCCCCGAACGCCGCGTCGTAATCCAGCACGCTCGCCGAAGGCGGCACGGCCACGATCGACCGGTCGGTTCGCACCACCAGCCCGGCCGACGGATCGAGGTCGATCACCTCGCCCGACACGCCGTCGTACCCATCCCCGACCGGCCAGGCGAAGCGGAACGTCCGCCCCAGCATCGCCGTACGCGCTCGCCATTCGTCGGCGAGCGCCCCGGGATCGCTTCCCGCCAACCCGGCCGCGCGTTGCACCTGCCGGACCAACTCGATCAGCAGCGCGAGCCGGTCCGCATCCCCGCCGAGCCCGTGCACATCGACCGGCCGAGCGCCCGGCGGGGCCACCCCCACCTCCGGCAACCGCGTGTTGATCCCGACCCCCAGCACCGCCGCCGACACTTGGGCCGTCGCCACGGTTTCCGCCAACACCCCGGCGATCTTGCACCCGTCGACATATACGTCGTTGGGCCACTTCAGCCGCGTCCGCGCCCCGCCCAGCGCACGGTCCACCGCCCGCGCCGCCGCCAACGCGCCGACCAAACACCACGCCACCGGCGACACCTCCGCCGACGGATCGACCTTCGGCGCCAGGCTCGCCCACACCCCCGCGCCCGCCGGCGACGCCCAGACCCGGTCACGCCTGCCACGACCGGCCGTCTGTTCATCGGCGACCCAAACCCGCGACGACTCGGCCGGCCCGGCCGCGACCGCTTGCTTCGCCAGCGCCTGGGTGCTCGCCGTGCTCCGATACACCGCGCACCGCCAGCCCGGGCACGCGGCTTCGACGGCGTCGGCCCAGGTCGAAAGGTCGGATTCGCCAGGACTGGGTTGGGTATCGCGCGTCTGCACAGCCGATTCCGCGATCTTGGCGTACCACGGAGTTCGAATCCGGGGGACGGTTCCGGGGGCGGGGCTTATTCCGGGGGCGGGGCGTCGAGCCCGATGTCGAAGGTCATCGCCGAGTGCGTCAGTGCGCCGATCGCCACGCGATCGACCCCCGCCTCGGCCGCGGCGCGCACCGTCTCGAGCGTCAGCCCGCCGCTCGCTTCCAGCTTCACGCCCGGCGCCACCCGATCGCGCAGCGCCACGGCCTCCCGCATCACGCCAGGCGGCATGTTGTCCAGCAAGATCAAGTCCACCGGCGACGCCAGCATCGCCTCGACCTGGTCCAGAAGGTCAGCCTCGGCCTCGACGAACAACAGCGAAGGATTGAGCGCACGCGCCCGCTCGACCACGGCCGTCACCCACGCCGTCAGCCCGAGCCGGTCGATCTCGCCCGCCGCCATCGCCAGGTGGTTGTCCTTGAGCAGCAACGCGTCGTGCAGCCCGACCCGATGATTCACGCCGCCTCCGCAACGCACGGCGTACTTCTCCAGCACCCGCAGCCCCGGCGTCGTCTTGCGCGTATCGACGACTTGGCAGCCCGTCCCCGCCACGGCGTCGACATACCGCCGGGTCAGCGTCGCGATGCCCGACAGCCGGCCGACCAGGTTCAGCGCCGTTCGCTCGGCCCGCAACGCGGCGTCGGCCGGGCCGGTCCAACGCGCGACGGTCTGCCCGGGTTCGACGGCTTGCCCGTCTTGCGCGAGCAGTGCGCTTTCGAGTGACTGGTCTACGGCTGTCGCAACGGGCGCCAGCACCGGCAGCCCGGCGATCACGCCCGCGTCGCGCGCTCGGAACACCCAACCGCCTTGCGGCCCACGCAGATCGCCCAGCGCGGCGGCGGTGGTCAGGTCCAGCCGTCCCGGGCCCAGGTCCTCGTCGAAGGCGCTGCGCAGCAACGCGGTTAACGCATCGCGCTCGTCGGCGCCGAAGCCGGGCGAAGGCGGGGTCGAAGCGGGCGCGACGGATTGTTCGGCGGGGCTGGGCATGGCGGCGCCTGGCGGTACAGCACCCGGTAACGCGCCGGGTCCTGCGTGCGCACCCAGCGTAAGGCGTCGCCGGGCCCGAGGTTGGCTGCCGCGTAGCGCCGGCCCCAGCCCCGTTCGCGCAGGCGCCGGCCTGAGGCGAGGTCGGTCGTCACCGTCTCCCCGCCGGGCAGGTCGAGCTCGATCACACCCGCGGGCTTGGGCCAGGAGTCGGGCCAGTGTGCGTACCCGTTGCGGATGCCGGCGCACGTCACCGGGACATCGACAAACGGGCAAGCGGAGTCGTCGAGCACGTACCAGGCCTTCAGATACCGTCGAGCGAAGTCCGGGCCGTGCGACCACGGCTCGACGTTGCGCATCGCGATCAGCGTGACAAACCTCGCCTCGCGCTTGGCTCGCCAGTAATCCGCCCCCCCGCAGACCCGGTCGTCGAATGTGCGTGCGAGCTCGTCGATCCGGCTTGGCGGCGCGTCGCCCTCGGTCCAAACCCGCCCGGCCAGCGCCGTCGCAAAGAACGCGCCGCCCGACTCCTTGAGAAACAGCCTGTCACCGGCCCGCACCTTCCCGAAGGGTTCGACCGGCTGTTTCGACAGACGGCTCTCGATCGTCTTGACCCCGTCGAGGATCAGACCCGGGTAGGGCGGCCGCAGGATGGCGACGTGGCAGGCCACAGCCCGAAGCTATCCGGGC
>JBCCXV010000159.1:0-6213 GCA_039191195.1 Planctomycetota bacterium | reverse complement strand
CCGGGCGACGATTCGATGTCGATGTCGCCCTGGAGCAGGCCGGCGAGGTCGCGGGCGATGGTGAGGCCCAGGCCGGTGCCGCCGTGGGCGCGGGTGACGGTGGGGTCGAGCTGGACGAACTTGTCGAAGACGCGTTCGCGGTCTTCCTCGGGGATGCCGGGCCCGGTGTCGGAGACGGCCCAGCGGACCCGTGCGGCGACGCCGTCGGGCCCGGGCGGCAGCAGGCTGGCGGCGATGGTGACGGTCCCGCCATCGGGGGTGAACTTCACTGCGTTGCTCAGGAAGTTGAACAGGACCTGGTGGAGCTTGCCGGCGTCGGTCTCCAGCGGGGGCAGCTTGGGCTCGACCTGGAGGTCGAGGGTGATGTCGCGTTTCTCGGCCTCGGGTCGTGCGAGGGTGAGCAGGCCCTCGCAGGTGTCGCGGGCCGAGACGGTCGACAGGTGCAGCTCGACCCGGCCGGCCTCGATCTTGGCCAGGTCGAGCAGGTCGGTGATCAGGTCGAGCAGGCGCCGGCTGGAGCTGATGATGTGCGCGGCGTACCGCTGCCGGCGTTCGTCCTTCGGGCCGCTGCGGCCTTCGAGGGTTTCTTGCAAGACCTCGGCGAAGCCGACGATCGCGTTGAGCGGGGTCTTGAGCTCGTGGCTGACGTTCGCGAGGAACTCACCCTTGAGGCGGTTGGCCTCGAACAGGGCGACGTTGGTTTCGGCGAGCTCGCCGAGCTTGAGGTCGAGCGTGCGGTTGGCGCTCTCGAGGCTCTCCTGCTGTTCGCGGAGGTTCTCGAGCATCTGGTTGAAGACGTCCGAGAGCTGCTCGAACTCGTCGCCGGTGTTGATGTCGCTGCGGATGTAGACGTCGCCCGAGGCGACCTTCTGGGCGTAGTTGCGCAGCACGCGCACGGGCGACAGGACCAGGCGCGTGGTGACGAACCAGAACGTGAGCGTGGCCAGCAGGCCGGCGACGAGTCCGGCGGCGACCACGAAGACCCGGTTGGTCGAGCGCAGCCGGTCGGCGCGGGCTTGGGCGATGTCGACCAAGACGAACCCGCCCAAGGCGTTGTCGGCCAGCTCGGCGGTGGGCACGCGCGGTTGCGCGGGCGGCGGCGGCGCGGCTTGGTCGGGGTCGTCGGGCGTGGTGTCGTCGAGCTCGGCGCCCTCGTAGACCAGCGGCAACCCGAGGGCCCGCGCGCGGGCGACCGACACCGGCGTGGCCAGCCGCCAGACGGTTTGCCCTTGGTCGCGCACCTGAACGAACGGGGCCTGGGCGGGGCCGGCGCCTTGGACCGAGTCGGCGGCGTCGAAGGCGGCCATGGCTCGGCGGAGCTCGTCGTCTTCGCCGGCGATGGCGCGCCAGCCCTCGCGCGGGGCCCAGCGGGCGGTGTCGGGGGCGGGTTCGTCGGCGGCGCCTTCGTCGTCGGAGGCTTGTCCATCGGCGTCGTGACCGGGCCTGGTTTCGGCCGGGGCCAGCAGCGCCACGCCCGGCGAGGCCAAGGCGGCGGCGGCGGCGCCCTCGGCCCGGGCGCGGAGGGTGGATTCGACCTGGGCGTCCATCCGGAGCCAGACGACCGACAGCGCCGCGGTGAGGATCAGCAGCACCGCCGCCCCGAAGAGCAGCTGGCACTTGACGGCCAGGCTGATGCGAACGGCTCTCGCCATCCGATCAATCTACGTCGCCCGTGCTTGGCTCACCGCCGGGCCGCGCGGGCCCGCCGGAGGTTCCGCCCGTGAACACGCCCCAGCCCGTACCCCTGTCCGCGCCCGGATCGTCCGCCCGCCCGTCGCCTGGGCTGGCCCGCCCGGTGGTGGTGTCGGCCGACGGCAAGCTCACCCGTGGCGAGGTCGGATCGACGGCGGCGCCCGAAGTGTCGGTGGTGATGCCGTGCCTGAACGAGGCCGACACGCTCGCGGCCTGCATCCGCAAGGCCTGGGCGGGGCTCCAGGAGGCCGGCGTTCGTGGCGAGGTGATCGTGGCCGACAACGGCAGCGACGACGGCTCTCAAGCCATCGCCCGGGCCGAGGGCGCCCGGGTCGTGGCGGTGACGCAGCGCGGGTACGGGGCGGCGCTGATGGGCGGGATCGAGGCGGCTCAGGGCGACTTTGTCGTGATGGGCGACGCCGACGAGAGCTACGACTTCGGCGAGATCCCGGCGCTCGTCGCGCGGTGGAAGCGCGGGGCCGACGTGGTGCAGGGCTGCCGTTTGCCGGCCGGCGGCGGTCGCGTCGCGCCGGGCGCGATGCCCGTGTTGCACCGCTGGATCGGCAACCCGATGTTCACCCGGTTGGCCCGGCTGTGGTTCCAGGCGCCGATCCACGACATCTACTGCGGGCTGCGCGGCTTCACGAAGACGGCGTACCGGCGCATGGCGCTGCGCAGCGTCGGCATGGAGTTCGCCACCGAGATGATCATCAAGGCCTCGGCCCTGGGCATGCGGATCGACGAGACGCCGATCACGCTGCACCCCGACGGGCGCAAGGCGCACGCGCCGCACCTCAAGACCTTCCGGGATGGTTGGCGGACGCTGCGGTTCTTCCTGGTGATGACGCCGCGGTGGCTGTTCCTCGCGCCGTCGATGGTGCTGCTGGCGGCGGGGGCGGCGGGCTATGCGCTGGTGTTCTCCGGGGTGGCGATTGGGCCGGCTCGCTTCGACGCGCACACGCTGGTGGTGTCGAGCTTGCTGGCGTTGTGCGGGATGCACGCGCTCTGGACGGCGCTGGCGGCCAAGACTTTCGCCGTGCGTGAGGGGTTGGCCCCGCCGCACGCGGGGATCGAACGGCTGTTCCGTTGGCTGAAGCTCGAGCGCGCGTTGGTGGCGTCGGCCGTCGTGGGCTTGGCGGGCGTTGGGCTGATCGCGGTGGCGGCGGGGCGGTGGGCGCAGGCCGGGTTCGGCGCACTCGACTACGGCGCCACGATGCGGCTGGTGGTGCCCGGGGCGACGATGGCGCTGGCGGCGTTCCAGAGCGCGATGTCGTCGTTTTTTGTCAGCCTGCTGGGGATGAGCCGCCGGCCGGCCTTGTTGGCCGGGCCGGGCGCGCCGGTCGGGGCGATCCAACCCGCCGAGTCGCAGCGCGCCGCCGCTTAGCCGGGCGGGAGTTCGCTGTCGTCGATGGTCGGTCCGCCCGAGGCGTCGACGGCGACGGCTTGGGGCCCGCGGGCGCGGGTGGTTGAGCCGCGGGGCATCGCGATCACGCCGGTGCGGGCGAGTTCGATCAGGCCGTAGGGCGTGATGAGCTCGACGAAGGATTCGAGCTTGTCTTCGCTGCCGGCGAGTTCGATCATCATGCGGTCGGCGGCGACGTCCACGACATTGGCGCCGAAGAGCGCCGCGAGGGTGGCGAGTTCTTCCCGCTTGTCGCCGGGCCCGGCGTCGGACCGGGTGGACACCGAGGCGAGGATGAGGTCGCGTTCGACGTAGCCGACGTCGGAGTAGTCGACGACCTTCACGACCGGCACGAGCTTTTGCAGCTGTTTGCGGACTTGTTCGAGCACGGCGTTGTCGCCGGTGACGACGATGGTCATGCGTGACAGGTCGCGGACCTCGGTTCGGCCGACGACCAGGGAGTCGATGTTGAACCCCCGGGCGGCGAACATGCCGGCGACCTGAGCGAGGACGCCGGGCTCGTTGGTGACCAGGGCGGCGATGACGTGTCGGTACTGGGCGGGCTCGGTCATGGGCGGGAGGATACGGGGCGGGGTGTCTGGGGGGCGGGGGGGCCTATTCCGGGCGGGTGTGGGATGCCTGTGGAAAGGTTGAGCGTCGTTCACGTCGGGCCGGGTTGGGGTGGGGACGCCTAACGCCCTGTTCGGGGCTAGATACACCGTAAACCCTTTTTGGATTGTTGTTAACGGGTTAGGGCTCTGCCGGACAGCGTCACACAAGACGGCCGCGCCGGCAGCGGGCGGCCTCCGGGGTGTCGGCGGTGGATAAGTGTCGCGGTGGCTTGCGTCTGGGTTCGCCAGGGCCCGGTCTCAGTGGATCAGGCGCATCCGGCCCAGGTCGGGCAGGACGCCGCCCCAGCCCGGGACGAGGTCGAAGGGGTTGGGGTAGTAGACCAGGAACGCGCGGCCGACCACGAGCTTGCGGTGCACGACGCCGGCGAATCGGTCGGGCTCGCCCTCGGGCGTCTGGGGGAAGTAGCGCACCCGGACCCAGGGGTCGACGGTGGTCCAGAAGCGGGCGTCGTCGGAGATCGGGCCGTTGTCGCCGGCGACGAAGAAGTGGTCTTGATCGAGGTCGGCGGCGGGCCCGGCCTCGGCGGAGACGAGCGCGGCGCCGGGGGTGTCGTCGGGTTCGGTTTGGGGGAAGGCCTCGGGTGATTTCACCCCGCCGCGCGCGAGGGCGCGTTGGTCGCTGCGGTGCACGCCGTAGTAGAGGTCTCGCTCGAGGGCGAGTCGCTCGACGGTGGCGGCGGCGCCTTGGAGTTGGACGGCGACGCGCGGCTTGGGTTCGGGTCGCGGCCCGCGGAGTGCTTGTTCGAGGGTGACCGCCGAGGACCATCGAAGGGCTTCGCGCCCGTCGATCCAGGCGAGGACCTCGCCGTCGACGGCCCAGAGCTCGACGTGGCGTGCGCGTCCGGGCTTGGGGGCGCCGACTTGAACTGGGCCGGCGAGAAGGCGTGTGGCGTCGTCTTCCGGCCGGTCGGGGGCGATGAGGCGGAGCACGCCTTGTGCGTCGATCGCGAGGGCGACGGTTTCGGGCGCCGGACCGCCCAGGCGAGCGGTGGTGCGGATCGTCATCGCTAAGCCGGGCCCTTCGGGCGTGACCCAAGCGCGCACGCGGAGGTCTTCGAGCGGCTCGAAGATCGACTGGCTCTTGAGCTGGTTGTAGGGGTAGCGTCGGGCGCCGTCGCGTCGTGCGAGTTCGGCCCGGTCGAAGCGGAGTTCGCCGACGCCTTGGCCGTCGAACCTGGGGCGCGGGCCCTCGGCTTGCCGCCAGTCGCCGGTTTGGGGTCTCCAGGGGAAGGTGAAGCGCGAGGCGGCGGGCCGCTGGTCTTGGCGGTCGGCGTCGAGGGGGTAGTACCGGCTGTCGTACACGGGCACGAAGACGGCCTGTTGCACGTTGCGCCACCGCCGGTTGGTTTGGGGGTCCACCTTGCTCGCGCGGCGGTAGGCCGACTCGCCGGGCTTGCGGACGAACACGTCGCCCTCGAAGAGCTTGATGGATTCTCCGGGCAGGCCGATGACGCGCTTGATGAAGTTGCTCTCGGGCCCGGGCGAGACCTGCGGCGACTTGAACACCAGCACGTCCCAGCGGTTTGGCGTCAGCAGCGCGTAGGGCAGTTTGTGCACGGCGACGCGGTCGCCGCGTGCGGGCTCGGCGCCTTTGGCCAGGGGCACCGGGAACCGGCACATGGGGCACTCGAGGGTCTCGGGTCGGACCAGCGCGCCGGGCACGTGGTCGGCGCCGATCCACAGGCGGCTGTCCTCCGGCCAGTCGGCCACGATCTCGAAGCCGCACTGCGGGCAGGTGGCCGAGGCGTGGTCGCCCAGCAGGGTTGGGGCCATCGACCCGCTGGGGATGACGAAGGGTTCGGCGATGAAGGTGCGCGCGATCAGGGCCAAGATCAGCGCGAGCACCAGGGTCTCGACGGTTTGGCGGACGGTTTGACCGTCGGACGCCCCCCCGGACGCCCCCCCGGAAGTCACCCCCGAAGTCGCCCGCGCCGTCGCGCCGGCGACTGGCGCCGATGCGGGCGGCGGGGGTGGCGCGAGGGGTGGCGGTGGGGCGGGGGCGTCGGTCACGACCCTCGTTGTACCCTTTCGGCGGCGAGCGTTAGCATGCGAGCGGCCAAAGATGATCACGATCCCCGCCCAGACCTTCGTCAGCATCATCGTGATCCTGGTGGTGCTCCACCTGATCGTGGGATCGACCGCGTACCTGATCTTCCTGGAGCGGAAGGTCGCGTCGTGGGCGCAGGACCGGATCGGCCCCAACCGAGCGATGTTCACGTTCGGCCAGGAGAATTGGCTGGCCAAGGTGCCGGTGCTCAAGATCGTGACCAAGCACCGGCTGTTTGGGTTGGGCCAGGCGCTGGCCGACGGCGTGAAACTGGTGGTGAAAGAGGACTACACCCCGCCGAGGGTGGATCGCGTGCTGTTTTTTGTCGCCCCCATGTTGGCGGTGATCCCGGCGATGATCGGTTGGGCCGTGATCCCCTGGGGCGGCAATTGGCAGTTCCCGGGGTTCGCGTTGTTTGGGCTGATCGCCGTGGCGCCGGG
>JBCCXV010000158.1:0-6214 GCA_039191195.1 Planctomycetota bacterium | reverse complement strand
GCGACGAACCCCGCCTCGCGCCCACCCACCCCCGCTCGGTGCTCCCCCAGCCCGCCCCCCAGACACTGGAACGCGCCCAGCTCCCCGCCGACCGACGCGAACGACGGCTCCGACTCGGCCGACCCCAGGGCCTCACCACCTTCGACGCCAACCTCATCCTCGCCATCGTGCAAGACCGCGCACGACGCGGCGTCCCCGCCCGCCTGTGCCCCGCCCACAGCGCCGCCCAGCTCGCACAAGTCACCCCGCCCCAGGGCGCCCGCCGCAAGCCCCAGCCGCTCGCCCTGGCCGTGATGACCGCCGGTCTCCTGCTCGCCCAGGCCGGCCTCGTCGTCCTGCTGCTCAACCGCTAACCACGCCAGTCACCCTCCGCGCCCTTGCTCGGCCCGGGCCAAGTCCTGCGCGCAACGCGCCACCAGCGCCGTCCAGCCCGTCTGGTGCGCCGCCCCGCAGCCCCGGCCGGTGTCACCGTCGAAGTACTCGTGGAACTGCAGCAGCCCGTCGAAGTCCGGCCGGCCCTGCGGCTGATTCCGCACTAGCGCCGGCGCACGCCCGTCGGCGCCCGGCGTAAACAGCGAAGTCAGCCGCCGCTCCAACTCCAACGCCGCATCCCGCAGCCGCACCGGCTTGCCCGACCCCGTCGGGATCTCCACCGTGAACTCCGGCCCGTAGAAGTGGTCGTACCGCTGCAACGCCTCAATCAGCAAATAGTTCAGCGGGAACCACACCGGCCCGCGCCAGTTCGAGTTGCCCCCGAACATGTGCGTGTCCGACTCCGCCGGCGTGTACCGCACCTCCTGCGTCGCCCCGTGGATCTTCATCCGGAACGGCTTGTCGCCGTAACGCTTCGACATCGAACGCACCCCGTGCGGAGACAAGAACTCCTCCGTGTCGAACACATACCGAAGCACCTGCTTCAGCCGCGTCGGCCCCGGCAGCGCCAGCATCACCCGCCGATCCCCGTCCCGCTCGACCTGGGTGTCCACGCCCGTCACCGAGTACCCGTCGCCCGAGAACCGCACGCGACCCGCCGCCGTCGCGTTGTGGCGTAAAAACCAGTTCATCCGCTTGGTGAACCCCGGCAGACGCGCCAACCGCGACTCCTCAAACACCTCCACCGCGATCAACGGCATCAGCCCCACCAGCGAACGCAGCCGAACCGCACGCCGCCCCTCCTCCCCCGCGAAGTGCAGGTGGTCGTAATAAAACCCGTCCTCGTCGTGCCACAGCCGATGGTCGGCGTCGTCGTTCATGGCCTTGGCGATCGCCACGAAGTGCTCGAAGAACTTGCTCGCCATGTCCTCGTAACCCGGCCCGTGGTCCGCAAGCTCGAGCGCAATCGAGAGCATCGTCCCGCAGAAAAACGCCATCCACGCCGTCCCGTCCGACTGGGCCATGTTCTCCAAGCCCGCCGGCGGGTGGCTACGGTCGAACACCCCGATGTTGTCCAGCCCCAAAAAGCCCCCCGAAAACACGTGGTCGCCCTCGGGGTCCTTCCGGTTCACCCACCAGTTGAAGTTCAGCAGCAGCTTCTGGAAGCACGACGCCAGCCACGCCTTGTCACGCTTCGCCTTCGGCCCGCACATCTTGTAGACACGCCACACCGCCCACGCGTGCACCGGCGGGTTCACGTCCCCAAACGCAAACTCGTACGCCGGCAGCTGCCCGTTCGGGTGCATGTACCACTCGCGCAGAAACAGCCCCAAATGCCGGCGCGCATCGTCCGGGTCCACCATCGCGAGCGGCAGCGTGTGGAACGCCGTATCCCAAGCCGCAAACCACGGGTACTCCCACTTGTCCGGCATGCTCAGCACGTCGCGCGCAAAAAAGTGACGCCAGTCCCGGTTCCGACCCGCCTTGCGCTCGGCAGGCGGCGCCGGCGTGTTCGGGTCCCCCTCCAGCCAGTCCTCCACCACGTAGTGATAGAACTGCTTCGACCACAACACCCCCGCCAGCGACTGACGCGACACCCGCTTCCGCGGCTCGTCCATCTCGTCGGCGAGCACCGCGCCGTAGAAGTCGTCCGCCTCGCGCGAGCGCACCGCGAACGCCTCCTCGAACGACTCCAAGTCCGCCGCCGCCTCCGGCGTATGCATCGGCTCCGGCGACAAACGCATCCGCAGCACCGCCGCCCCGCCCGCCGGCAGCTCCAGCTTCGACCACCACGCCGCCTTCGTCCCGTGGCCCCGGTCGCTCACCGCATCCTTATCGCCCTTCACCACCCGCCGGTGGAACGCGTCCTTCACGAACGGACCCGCGTTCTTCGTCTTGTACAGCCGCTGCTGGTTCGTCAGGTTCTCGGTCAGCAAGAGCTCAGGCGGGTCGCCCCCAACCCAATCCCACACGTACTGGCCCAGCGTCTCGTGCTCCGCCAGCACCCGCCCCGGCCCCACCGGCTTCATCAGCGGCTTGAGCGTGCAACCCTCGTGCTCGCAGCCCCACACCCACGTGTTCCGAAACCAAAGCTGCGGCAGCACGTGGATCGTCGCCGCCTCCGCCGACCGGTTGGTGATCCGCACCCGGATCAGCGTGTCGTCCGCCGACGCCTTGGCGTACTCCACCCCCACGTCGAAGTACCGCCCCAGCTCAAACAGCCCCAGCTGGTGCAACTCCAACTCCGGCTCGCCCTTGCCCCGCCGCGCGTTCTCCGCCACCAAACGCGCATACGGGAACTCGTCTTGCGGGTACTTGTAAAGACCGCGCACGTAGCTGTAGGTCGGCGTCGCGTCGACGTAGTAGTACAGCTCCTTGACGTCTTCGCCGTGGTTCCCCTCGTGCCCGGTCAGGCCAAAGAGCCGCTCTTTGAGGATCGGGTCCTTGCCGTTCCACAGCGCCAAGCCGAAGCACAGACGGCACTGCCGGTCCGTCCAGCCCAAGAGACCGTCCTCGCCCCAGCGGTACGCGTAGCTCCGCGCATCGTCGTGCGACACCGCCGACCACGCGTCGCCGTTCGACGAATAATCCTCCCGCACCGTCCCCCACTGACGCTCGCTCAGGTACGTGCCCCAGCGTTTCCAGTTCGCGCGCCGCGTCCCGTCAATCGCCAGGCGCTGGTGTTCGGCGGTCGAGTCGGGCACCGACGGACTATACGGACCGCCGGCCCACCTAGGATCGACCCATGGCCCAACCGCCCCGCGCCGACCCAGACACCCCCGCCCCGCAAGGCCGGTCCAGCCGACAACGATTCGCCGCCTACCGCGAAGACCTACACCAACGACTCCGCGACCGCACCACCTCCACCACCCGCGACCTCCACTCCGGCCAGACCCGCAGCCTCGAACGCTCCAGGCCCTTCCTCGAACTCTTCGGCCGATTCCTCAAACGCCTCGGGCCCCACCGAACCCCGCTCGCCCGCGCCCTCGGCGGACTCCTGCTCGCAACCCTCCTCGCACTCGCCCCCCTCTACGCGCCCAAGATCGTCGTCGACTACGTCCTCGACGACCAACCCCGCCCCGCTTGGCTGACCGCCTGGCTCCCGGCCGACACCTCCGCCTTCGGCCTCCTCGCCTGGGTCCTGGCGGTCTCCCTCGTCGTCACCGCCCTGTGCGTCGCCATCGGCCTCTGGAGCCGTTGGCAAGCCACCCGCATCTCCAAACGCGTCGCCATCGAGGCCCGCGCCGACGGCTTCGACCACGCCGCACGACTGCCCCTGCACCGCGTCTACGAGCTCCGCTCCGGCGGGGTCGCCAGCGTCCTCCGAGACGACGCCGGCGCCGCCGGCGCCCTCATCTTCGAGATGCTCTACAACCCCGCCCGCGCCATCGCGCAACTCCTCGGCTCCCTGTGCATCCTCATCTGGGTCGACTGGCGCCTCCTCGGCCTCGCACTCGGCGTCCTGCCCATCATCTGGATCACCCACCGCACCTGGATCGGACGCATCCGACCCATGTGGCGCGACGTCCGACTCACACGCAAACACGTCGACAGCCACGCCACCGAAGTCTTCGGCGGCATGCGCGTCGTCCGCGGCTTTGCCCGAACCCGCTCCGAAGCCTCACGCTTCGTCCAACGCAACGACCTCATGGCCCGCCAGGAAATCCTCACCTGGTGGTGGAGCCGCGGCGTCGAAACCGCTTGGGCCGTGCTCATCCCCGCCGCCACCGCCGCGCTCCTGTTCTTCGGCGGCTGGCGCATCCTCACCGACCGGCAGGCCGTCCTCGACGGCGCCCTGCCCCCAGACCAAGCCCTCACCGTCGGCGGCCTCGTCGCCTTCCTCACCTACCTCGCCGCGCTCCTCGCTCCCATCGCCACCCTCGCCGCCACCGCCGCCAACCTCCAGAACTCACTCGCCGGATTCGACCGCTACCTCGACCTGCTCGACGAGCCCTCCGAGATGCCCGACCCCCCCCACGCCGCGCGACTCCGCCCCGGCCCCGGCGACGGCCGGCTCGCCTTCGACTCCGTCGCCTACCGCTACCCCCGCACCACGCACGACGCCCTGGTCGACATCGACCTCGTCGCAAGCCCCGGAACCGTCACCGCCCTCGTCGGGCCCTCCGGCGCCGGCAAAACCACCCTCTGCAACCTCGCCGCACGCTTCTACGACCCCACCGCCGGACGCATCACCCTCGACGGCAAAGACCTGCGCCAACTCCCCCTCGCCGACTACCGCGCCACCCTCGGCGTCGTCGAACAAGACGTCTTCCTCTTCGACGGCTCCGTCGCCGAAAACATCGCCTACGGCCGCAGGCGCGCCACCCCGCAACAGATCCAACACGCCGCTCAAGCCGCCGGCGCCGCCGAGTTCATCGACGCACTCCCCCGCGGCTACCAAACCCTCGTCGGCGAACGCGGCGTCAAGCTCTCCGGCGGCCAACGACAACGCCTCGCCATCGCCCGCGCCATCCTCGCCGACCCCCGCGTGCTCATCCTCGACGAGGCCACCAGCAACCTCGACACCGAGTCCGAGCAGCACATCCAGGCCGGCCTCGCCGACCTCACCCGCGACCGCACCTGCTTTGTCATCGCCCACCGGCTCTCGACCATCCGACACGCCGACCAGATCGCCGTCATCGACGACGGCCGGCTCGTCGAACTCGGAACCCACGACGACCTCATCGCCCGCAGCGGACGCTACGCCCACATGGTCGAGGCGCAAACACGCCCGCAGCGCCCCCCCACGCAACAGCCCGGCCTCGCCACCACAACCGGCTGACCATCACACACGTGTCTTATCGATCCGCAGAAGGCCCTTACGCCGCCTGCGCGCTCGAACCGAAGTCCAGCGCTTCGTTCAGAAGACGCAACAGCTCACGCGTCGCGATCACCACCGCCGCGTCGTCCGTCCCGCCGTCCTTGCACGCCCGCTCGACCACGGCCGCGGCCTCGGTGATCTTCGGGAACCCGAAGCCCGCCGCCGCGCCCTTGAGCTGGTGCCCAAAACGCGCCAGCGCCTCCCGGTCGCCGGCCTGCACCGCCGACTCGATCTGCTCGATACGCTCCGGCACGTCTTCGACAAACATCTCGACCAGTTCGGGATCAAAGTCAGGGATCATCGCTCGCTCCGGGTCATCGGCCTGCGGCATACAGCCCCGCGGCATGCAGCCTGGATAGGTCCACGCGCCCCAACCCGGCGGCGCCGGCGGGCGTGGCCCAAGCAACATCGGAACGCAGACCCCCACGCGCGAACCGCCCCGCCGCGTCGCGCAGACATCCCCCGCGCCCCCGCCCGCGCAAACGGCACAACCCGCAAGCCCCACCCGCCACCGGCTCACGCGCCAAACAAGGTCCCGCCCTTGAACATCCCCTGATCCTCGAAGAACGCCATCGACTCCTCGACCGACCGGAACCACTTCGTCGCCGTCTCCGTGATGAACGGGCTTGGGTTCTTCTTCGGCAGCCAGACGACGTACACCTCACGCCCGTGGTCGAACGCGTGCTGCAGCTCGCGCTCCACCCCGCTCGACAGCCCCGGCGCCCCGTCCGGAAGCTCCGGCACCAGCGACACGATCATGTCGCTCTGACGCACCATCTGGAAGTCCCGCGTGTAGATCTGGCCGTCCACGTCGCCGGCGATGTCCAGCACCTGCTTCACCGACACCTGCAGCGTCTGTGACCCGCCCGCGAAGCTCCCCGCCTCCACCTCCACGAAGTCACGGCCTTCCTTCGCCGCGTCCAGCGCCGCGTCCAGCAGCAGCTTCTCGTCCACGTCGCCCGGGTCGAACGCGACGAACTTCTCGGCCAGCCGCGCCCGGAAGTCGTCGATCACCTTCAG
>JBCCXV010000157.1:0-6218 GCA_039191195.1 Planctomycetota bacterium | reverse complement strand
ATCATCATCACTGCCAGCTGCTTCAACATCTGTATTCGTAGGACTATCCTCTTCAATTGACCCATCGTTAGAATCCGATTCATCAGATGAATTAACTTCTAAATCGAAAGACGACGGAAAGAGTACTTGCTTGTCTACGTGCTCACTCTGACGATTTTCGGGACAACCGTTATCCTACGAACTATCTCTTGCAACCTGTTCACCAGCACGCCCAGAGATTCCTCTACAACTTCTAGTAACGCGTTTATATCCTCCCATATCGATCGTAAAAAAAGTGTGGGTACAAAGACGTAAAAGTTTGATCAGGGAGCTCGTTGAATAAAAAGAAGAAGGTCGTTGTTGATGTCGAGCAGTTGTAGACGTCGCACTGCGAACGGTTGCAGAAGTTGAAAGTGGAGCAGTTTTGCCGAAAGAAAGCTCAATAAAGTACACGAAGACGGAGCAAAGATGTGTGATTGAACGGTCAACTGATGCGTGGACTCGGGTTGCTGGCTCGGTTCTGGTGCGTCGTGTGTCTGGCGTTGGCGTTGTGTCTGGCGGGTTGTCAGACCGGCGGCACGACGCGGGTGCAGATCGCCGACTATCAGGAGGTCGCCGACCGGATGGCGCTGAGCCTGCGGGACGCGCCGGCGATCCGGGGGCGCACGCCGGCGAGCGAGCCGTGGGTCGTGACGATGTCGGGCCTGGAGAACCGCAGCACCGAGGTGCTGACCGAGGCCGAGCGCTGGTACGTGCTGGCGCGGATCCGGGCGGCGCAGCCGATCGACGAGCTGTGGGACCGCCACGCGCTGCGGTTCGTGGTGCCGCGTGAGCGGTGGGACCTGCTGCGTTCGGGCCGGCCGGAGGAGTTCGCCGGCGACGATTTTGGCGGCGGGTCGTCGGGGGCGACGCACACGCTCGACGGCACGCTGCGGACGGTGACGCGGGCGCAGTCGCACGACCGGACCGACTTATTTCTATTGGAGTTCCAGCTGTTGGACCTGCGTACGGGAGAACCGGTTTGGCTGGATCGATTCGAGTTCAAGCGGGCGGCCGCGGGCTTTATCTGGGACTGAGGTTCCGGGGTCGCGCGTGGTTGGCGGGGTTGGCGGGGTTGGTGGCGGCCGTGGGGGCGTCGGCCGGCTGCGTGACGACCGACATGCACACGCCCTCGGTGGAGCTGCACCGCGGCGAGTACGAGCGCGTGCACGCGCAGGTGTCGCGGGACATGGCCGGGTCGCTGGACGATCGGCGGTACGTCCTGGACCGCTTGCGCACCGGGGTCGCGGCGCTCGACGCCGGGCGTGTGGAAGAGGCCGAGGGGTACTTCGATCAGGTGTACGACCTGTTGCGGACCCAGGGGCTCAACGCCGACCGGACGGTGGCGTCGGTGGTGCTGACCGAGGGCGTGAAGGTTTGGAAGGGCGAGCCGTTCGAGCAGGCGCTGGGGATCGCGTATTTCGGGATCACGCGCGGGGTGCGCGGGAGCTGGGACAACGTGCGGGCGGCGTCGGCGGCGTCGCTGTTCTACCTGCGTGATTTTGGCGACCAGGGGTCGGGGTCGGGCGAGTCGCCGGGGCCGGACGCGTCGGGCTATTGGACCGTCGAGGACGCGTCGACCGGGCTGGTGACCACCGCCCACCGCGGCGGGGATCAGACCCTCGAGCAGGTGCTCGACTCGGGTTACGTCGCCGAAGCGTCGGACTTCACGCTGGGGTACTTGTTGCACGGCGCCGCGAGCCTGCAGTTGGGCGAAGTGGAAGAGGGGCGTGCGTATCTGAGCGCGGCGTCGGCGGTGAACCCGCGGCTCCGGCCGGTGGCGCAGACGCTGCGTGACGGCCGTTACAACGCGCTGCTGGTGGTCGGGTACGGGCTGGGCCCGGTGAAGCAGGCGTACGGGCCTTCGCAGTCGCTCACGAAGTTCGCGCCGGCGACGGCGTCGGGCGAGCAGATGCTGGTGGTCGAGATCGACGGCGCCGAGGTCGGGCGCTTCCCGGTGGCGCTGGACGTGAACCGGATGGCGCAGGACCACCGTTGGAACAGTTTGCAGGATGTCCGCCGGGCCAAGGCCGTGCTGGGCGAGGCTGCGCTGTACGCCGGGGTCGTGGCGGCGGCCGTGGCGATCGAGAACCGGGACGAGAACGCGGCGATCGTGGCGGCGGCGTCTTTGGCGGCGGCGGCGATCCTGAAGGCCTCGGCTCGGGCCGACGTGGCGTACTGCGACCTGTACCCGCAGCGGGTGTACGTGGCGCCGATCACGGTGCCGTACCCGGGCGCCGACGTCTGGGTGCGTTTGTCGGGCTTGCCGCGTGCGTACCGTCAGCTGCCGCCCGTGGCGTCTCCGCCGGCGGGGTACGGGGCGTCGCTGGTGTACACGCGTGTGCCGACGTTCGGAGACCTGGCGCCGAAGCCCGAAGCCCGTTGAGCGGGACCGGTCGGGTCAGCCCAGCAGGGCCGAGATCGCGACGAACGCGACGTAGCCGGCGACCAGCGGGACCCCCATCCATCGTGAGAACGAGCCCCGATTCGCGGCGAGGCCGACGTACACGCGCATCAGCACCAGCATGCCGGCCATGAACGGGAGCTGGATGTAAAGCAGCGACCGGCTGAGCGAGCCGTCGGGGAGCTGCTCGACCATCGGCAGTGGGGCGGCGAGCGAGGCGAGGCCGATCACGAACAGGACGTTGAGGATGTCGGCGCCGATGACGTTGCCGACCAGCAGGCCCGGGTGTCCCTTGCGGATGGCGGTGATGCCGACGACCAGTTCCGGCAGCGACGTGCCCAGCGCGACCAAGGTGCTGGCGATGACGACCTGCGGCACGCCCCAGCGCTTGGCGACGAGCGAGACGCTCTGCACCAAGCCGTCGCCGGCGACGATGACCCCCGCGAGGCCGACGAGGAACAGGGCGGCGAGCGCGGCCCAAGACTTGTCGGCGGCGTGGTCGTGCCCCCCGGAAGTGTGTCCCGGCGCTTCCTCTTCGGCTGCGGGGACGCTTTCGATGGCAGGCGTTTCGGCCTGGCCGGCCTGCTTGGCCCAGCGGACCGAGGCCCAGAGGTAGAGGCCCAGCAGGGCGACGCATACGGCGCCGGTGGGCCAGCCGATGACGGCCGAGTCGCCGAGTGCGGCCCACTTGCCCCAGCACCAGAGGCTGAGGCCGACGCCGGCGCCGAACTGGACCCAGCCCTGCCGGGTGAGCAGGAAGCGGTCGGCGGGCAGGCGAGTCAGCAGGCAGCCGACGCCGAAGATCAGGCCGGTGTCGGCGATGATGGAGCCCACGCCGTTGCCCAGGGCCAGCCCGGGATTGTCTGTCCATGCGGCGAGGACCGACACGCCCATCTCGGGACTCGTCGTGCCGAGCGAGACGATCGTGGCGCCAACGACGACCGGCGGCATACCGAGTCGCGCAGAGATGCCGGCGGCGCCCTCGACCAGCGCGTCGGCGGCCTTGAGGACAATCGCCATGGCGACCACGGCGATGATTAGCAGCGCCGCGTCGGGCAGCGGGCCGAACCAGGTCGACGGCAGGATGGAGGCGAGCGCGACCACGCGGGGCGGATGCTAACAGCGACGCGTCAGCAGCCACCGGGCGCTGTCGGGGCCGGCGTCCCACCACCGGGCTTGCAGGCCGGCGGCGCTGGCGGCTTGGGTCCACCACGCTTCAGAGAACAGGCCGCACCGCTGGCGCTCTTGGAGGGTTTGGACCTCGCCGGTCGCGCGGTCGCGGACGACGATGGCGACGGTCAGGTCGAAGGCGTGGTCGACGCCGGGCGTGCGGTGGGCGACGCTCAGCACGGTGAGTTCGAGCGGGTCGTCGGCGTCGAAGGCGGCGTCGAACTCGCCCCCATCTTCCGGGGGAAGGGCTTCCGGCGGTCGGCGGGCGGCGGACCAGTCGCCGTCGACGAAGGTCTCGGCGGTGTAGGTGGGGGCGACGACGGCCAGGCCCTGCGGCGCCAGGTGCTGGGCGATGGTGGCCAGGCAGGCTTGGGCGTCTTCGGGCGTGGCGAGGTGGTCGATCGCGTCGTTGCAAAGCACGGCGTCGAAGGCCCGACCGAGGCGGGCGCTGCGCATGTCGCCGAGCACGGTTGCGATATCGAAAGGCAACCGGGCGACGAGGTCGAGCATGGGCTGCGACAGGTCGAGCGCGGTGCAGGCGAAGTCGTCGGCCAGCCCGGCGAGGGTCGCCCCGCCCCCGGCGCCGAGCTCCAAGAGCGTGCGCTTGCCCCCGGCCCCGGGCGTGTCGGATGACGATCTCGAAGAGTCGAGATGGTTGATCAGCAGGTCGCGCAGGTCCTCGGTTTCTTCGGCGACGTCGTCGGGGTCTTGCAGGTAGGGCCAGAGCTCGGCCCAGTCGGTGTAGAGCTTGGGCTGGGTCATGGGTTCGGGTTGCGATGGGCGTGGTGGTCGGCAGCGGCGCGGTGGACGACGGCGTGCCGGCGGGCGACGTCGGCGGGGTCGACGGCGTACCCGCCCCCGATGACGCAGGCGAGCGGGACGTTGCGGGCGCGTACGGCGTCGATCACGAACCGGTCGCGCCGGTACAGGCCGTCGTCGGTGAGCTCGAGCTTGCCCAATCGGTCGTCTCGGTGGACGTCGACGCCGGCGTCGTAGAGGACGAACTGCGGTTCGGCCTGGTCGAGCAGGGCGGCCAGGCCGTCGAAGCTTGTAGGCACGCCTTGGTGGTCGGCGCACACGGCGCCCGGGAGTGTCGTGGCGCCGTGTTGGAGCAGGGCGAGGTAGGCGTCGTCGTTCACGCCGTCGGGCAGGGCGACGTCGAGGTCGGATTGGGCTTTGCGCAGAGGGAAGTTCTTGTCGGCGTGGACGGAGAAGGTGAAGACTTGGGCTTCGGATTCGAAGATGCGCGCGGTGCCGTCGCCTTGGTGGACGTCGAGGTCGACGATGAGCACGCGGTTGAGGTGGTGGTGCTGGACGAGGTGTGCGGCGGCGACGGCGAGGTCGTTGAAGATGCAGAAGCCCGAGCCGTAGTCGCGGTGGGCGTGGTGGGTCCCGCCGGCGCACTGAGTGGCGAGGCCGTGCTCAAGCGCGAGCTCGCAGGCGAGGACGGTGCCGGCGACGGCGGTCTTGGTGCGTCGGACCAGGTCGGGCGACCAGGGCAGGCCGATGCGGCGTTGGTGGTCGGGGTCGAGACGGCCTTGGGTGAAGGCTTGGATGTAGTCTCGCTCGTGGGCGAGTTCGAGCAGCGCGTCGGGGGCGGGGCCGTCGGGCGCGTGGAACTGTTCGGGCTTGGCGACGCCCTCGCCCAGGAGCCGGTCGCGGAGCAGGGCGAACTTGGGCATGGGGAAGCGGTGGCCGGCCGGCCAAGGGCGGACGGTGTAGTCCGGGTGGTGGACCAGTGGCGGCGGGGCGGCGGCGGGTTTGGCTTCGGGGTTCGTCACAGGGTTCGGTAGCATCTCACGGATGGGACTGGGAGACGTTGGAGTCTTGCGCGCGGCGTTGGGTGGCGAGGGGGTGCCGGCGGCGTCGGTGTCGCCGTTGTTTACCGCGGAGCTGGGCCCGGTGATGGGGATGCGGATGCCCGGGGGGGGCAAGGCGCTGGCGGCGTGGCGGAAGGCGTCGGCGGTGTTGGGTGGAAAGGGCTGGACGCCCGTGCTGTTGGGGGCGACGCCGTCGGTGGCCGAATCGGTGAAGCGTTGGTCTTCGGCGCCGCCGTTGGCGTCTTTGGCGCTGGACCGGGCCGACCGTTTGGACGTGCTGTCGTGGTTGGCGTCGGTGCGCGACCCCGCGGCGTGCGAGCCGCCGGCCCGGGGCGACTGGCCTTCGGAGTCGGAGATCGCGCACCCGGTGGTGCTGTCGGTGTCGGACCCGGTGACGCACCAGGCGCTTTCGGACTTGGTGATGGCGTTCTTGCCGATCGCCGAGGCGTCTTGCGCGTTTGCGTGGCTCGGGTTCGGGGGTTGGCGGCCCTGCCCGGACCCGTCGATGCACGTGGCGGTGGCCCGGTACTGGCAGCGGGTCTGGGGCGCGGTGCCGATCTCGATTACCGCCGACGTCGTGGAGTATGTGGTGCCGAATCCGCCGGCGACGCGCGAGCAGGCCGTGGCGCTGGCGCTCGAGCAGTACCGGTATTGCCCGGACATCGTCGAGCACGGCGTGGGCACGATCGAGAGCCTGGCCGCGACGTTGATGCGGGCCCAGACCTGGTACTTCTGGTGGGACCGGGTGGGCGACGACGACGAGACCGAAACGGATGTCGCGCTGTCGCCGTGAGGATCCCTCGCCT
>JBCCXV010000156.1:0-6221 GCA_039191195.1 Planctomycetota bacterium | reverse complement strand
GAGCACGGCCTCGGGCATGGCGCGCATGGCGTCGACCAGTTCGAGGGCGAGGGTCGGCTCGAAGTCGGCCAGGCAGACGCTCTCGCCGGTGGACACGTCGGCGACGCAGGCGCCGGTGTTGAAGACGCCCAGGTCGAGCCGCTCGAACACGTCGTCGAGCCCGTGGAGGGCGATGGTGGCCTCGCGCCAGCCGCGCCCGGTGGCGGGGATCACGTGGACGCCGGCGTCGAGGGCGCGTTGCACGGCCTGTCGTACGGCCGGGCTGATCTTGCCGCCCGGGCGGAGCAGCGTGCCGTCGAGGTCGATGGCGATGAGTTTGGGCGGCCGGGCGTCGGGCATGGGGCCGGAGTGTAGGGGTGGGCTCAGGCCCGGGCCGTGGCGGGCCGCAGGGCCTCGAACGCCGAGCGGGCCAGGCTCTCGCACGCCATGGTGAGGTTCACGTGCGCCGCGACCCAGCCCTCGGCCTCGCGAACGGCGTCGATGAGGGCGAGCCAGGGCGCCAGCCGGGCGTCGCGCTCGAACACCGCCGGGTCTTCGTCGCCCGTCGGGCAATCGGCGGCCTGCTCCGCGAGCCGCCTGCGTGCGTGCTCGGCGATCATCGACGTCATGAGCTCGAAGCCCCGCCGGTTGGCGGCGTCCTTCGAGGCTTGGGCGTGGGCCTTGACCCAGGCCTCGGCGAAGCCCTGGACCCGGGCGTGCATGGCCTCGCCCAGGTGGGCGCCGGCGCGGCCTTGGGTCATGGCGTCGATGGGCGCGAGGATGGCCGAGGCCCACTCGGTCAGGCCGTAGTCGAGCGCAAGCTTGGCCCGGCCGGGCGACCCGCAGGCGAAGCGCACGGCGAGGGTGCGCTGGTCGGCCGAGAGGTCGGGCCGGTTCCAGCCGTCGATGACGCGCCCGAGGTCCGGGTCGGCCAGCGGGCCGAAGCCGACCATCCGGCAGCGGGACCGGATCGTGGGCAGCAGCTTGTCGGGCGACGCCGTCACGAGAATGATCGCGCACCCCGCGCCCCGGTCGGGGGGCTCTTCGAGAGTCTTGAGCAGGGCGTTCTGGCCGGCGGGGTTGAGCAGCTCGGCCTCGTCGAGCACGAACACCTTGCCGTGACCCAGCCGGTCGGAGCGGAAGGCGGGTTCGATGAGGTGCTCGCGCACCACGTCGACGGGGATCGACAGGAGCTTGCGTTTGCGGGCCGCCGCGTCGTGGCTGTAGAGGGCGAGCTCCTTGACGATCACGTGCAGGTCGGGGTGGCCGGCCGACAGGGCGCGCTGGGCCGGGTCCGCGGCCGGGTCGCCCTCCGCAGCCGACAGCAGCCGACAGGACTCGCAGTCGCCGCAGGCCTCGGCCGAGCCCTCGGCCCGGTTGTGGCAGAGCAGGACCTTGGCCAGGGCGATCGCGGCGGTGCACTTGCCCACGCCGGGCGGCCCGTGGAAGACCAGGGCGTGGGGGAACCGGCCGGCCTCGAGCGGGGTGCGCAGGGCGGCTTCGGCGCGCGGTTGTCCGACCACGTCGAGCATCGCCCGAGCATACGTCCCCCCGTCCCCAGCACCTGTCGCACCCCACGGGACGCCGCCGAACCCAAGGAGGGCGCGACTCTGGGCGACACCAACGTCCACGCTTCCGGGGGTAGTCTGTCCCGCCATGCCCGCCGACCCCCGCAACGCCGTGGTGGTTTCCCGCCAATCGCTTCACGATCAGTTGGCCATCTTCCGGGTGGCGTACAAGGAGGGCGCGGTGCCGGACTTCGAGCCGGGGCAGTTCGCCAACCTGGGGATCGAAGACACCACGCCTCCGGCGCCCCCCGCCGACGGCGAGCCGCCGAAGACACGTCCGCGCAAGGGCCCGAAGCTGATCCGCCGGGCGTATTCGATCGCGAGCCCGCCGAGCGACAAAGACGCGATCGAGTTCTATATCGTCGAGGTCGAGGACGGCCGCCTCACCCCGCAGCTCTTCAACCTGCAAGAGGGCGACGAGCTCTACATGGACCCGCGGATTAAGGGCAAGTTCACCCTCGAGGGCGTGCCGGAGGGCAAGGACTTGGTGATGGTGTCGACGGGCACCGGCTTGGCGCCGTTCCGCTCGATGCTGCAACACTACCGCGGCCAGAACCGCTGGCGTCGCTTCGTGATGATCCACGGCGTGCGCTTGGCGGAAGACCTCGGCTACAAGCCAGAGCTCGAAGCCCTGGCCGCAGAGGACCCCCGCCTCGTCTACCTGCCGATGTGCACGCGCGAGCCCGAAGACGGGCCGTGGGACGGCCTGCGCGGGCGCGTGCCCACGGTGCTCGAGCCGGGCAAGTACCGCGAGCTCGTCGGCGCCGATCTCACGCCGGAGGATTGCCATGTGTTCCTATGCGGGAACCCGGCGATGATCGATAGCTGCGAGCCCATGCTCCACGAGCGCGGGTTCAAGACGCGCAACCGCGAGAACCCCGACGGCCAGGTTCACTTCGAGCGGTACTGGTGACCCCCTGAAGGTGGAGTCGCGCAGGTCTGGCGCGAGGCCGTGGAGGCCTTCGTGGCGCTTGCGTGAAGCGAGTGGGCTCAGGCGGCGTGCTTGAGGCCTGGGCGGTCGTCGGTGGGGTGGTGGTCGTCTTCGAACGCGGGGGCGTCGCTCAGCAACGGCTTGGTGTGCAGCCTGCGCGGCTTGCCCACGACGCGTTGCGAGACCCGTCGACCGGCGCGCAGCCGGGCCACCAGGTAGAAGCCGAGCCCGTAGCAGGCGCCCAAATACAAGAAGAACGTCAACACGGTGGTGGTCATGGCCGGCTCCGAATCCTCCGGGGATTCTCGAGACCCGCAGCCCGACACGGGCAGGCGTCTCTGTGGGGCCTATCGGTTGGCATTTACTGCGGCGGCCAGAGAATGAACCCAGAGTCCGCTTCGCCTTGGCGTTGCCCGCAACACTAGGCATATAACGCCGGGCGGACGTGGTTTGTTCGCAAGAATTGCGCGGTTTTGGGTTGGCGAAAGCGTGCCCGCCGGTTTGGGTCAGGCCGAAGCGACTAGCGGCGCGCCGCCACGAAATGGGGTCAGGCGGGGTCGGGCCAGTCGCCCTGAAACACCTCGACGGCCGGGCCGGTCATGAGCACCGCGCCCCGCTCGGTCCAGTCGATCCCGAGCTCGCCGCCCGGGGTTTCCACGGCCACGCGGCGCCCGGTCCGCCCGGTGAGCGCCCCGGCGACAGCGACGGCGCAGGCGCCGGTGCCGCAGGCCTGGGTCGGGCCGCTGCCGCGCTCCCAGTGCAGCACGCGCACCCGGTCTTCGCCGAGCTTCTGGACGAAGTGCGCGTTGACCCGATCGGGGAACGCCGGGTGCGACTCCATCGCCGGCCCGACGCGCGGCAGGTCGATCGCCGCTAGGTCGTCGCGCCAGAGCACGACGTGGGGGTTGCCCATCGACACGCAGGTGACGAGGTCTTGTGGGGAAGCCCCGCCGCCGAGCGGGTGGTCGATGACGTGGTCGGCCGGGCCGACGCCGTCGAGCTGGACCGGGATGTCGCCGGCCGCGAGTTGGGGCGGGCCCATGTCGACGGTGACGGTGGCGACCTTGCCCCGGCCGTCGAGGGTGTACGCGAGCGACCGGGCGCCGGAGGCGGTTTGGATGACCATGGGCGAGGCGGTTGGGCGGTCGCCCAGGTCGTGGTCGTGGACGAGCTTGCAGACGCACCGGATGCCGTTGCCGCACATGGCGCCTTCGGAGCCGTCGATGTTGAACATGACCATGCGGGCCGACGCGGCCTCGTACCCGGGCAGGGCGGGGTCGGGCGGGGCGGCGAGAATCAGGCCGTCGCCCCCGACGCCGGTGTGGCGGTCGGCGATCCGACGCGCGAGCGCCGCGGGGTCGTGGATCGCGTGCGCGAAGGCGTCGACGTAGACGTAGTCGTTGCCGGCGCCGTGCATCTTGGTGAAACGCATCGCGGGTTCCTCGCGCCGAACCGGTTCGGCCCGGCGGGATGCTAGGCCATCGGGCCTTGGAAGCGCGGGCCCGGGCCGATACGGTGGTATCGGCCGGGGCGTCGAGCGGGCGCCGACTTCAAGCTGGGAGGTCGCGATGGGCAGGTACGGCGGCGGACTCGGGGGCATCGGCGGCGGCGACCTTGTCCCGTCGGGCGGCGCCCAGGGCTCAAGCAATGAGGAGTCGCGCAAGGCGACGCGCGACGTGGCTTTCCTGCAGAAACGACTCGACCGGGCCGTCCTGGTGAACCTCGCCCTCTGGTCGCTGATCCAGGACAAGACCGGGCTCACCGAGGAAGACCTGCTCAGCCGTGTGAAGGTGCTCGACGAGATGGACGGCAAAGCCGACGGCCAGGTATCTCAAGAGCGGGTCACGCCCTGCCACGCGTGCGGCAGACCCGTGAGTCAACGCCAAGTCAAGTGCATGTACTGCGGCGCCGAGAGACGCATCACCAGCGCGTTCGACCTGTTGTGAGCCGCCGGCGCCCCTGGTTGCGTGGTGGCTGGGCCCGGCTGGCGACCCTGATCGCGGCCGGCGTGGCCTGGTCGGCACAAGGTCGCGCCGACGTGCCGGCGTTGGGGGTGGTCGAGGCGCAACGCCTGGTCGTGCACGACACGGCGGGGCCGCTGCCGGTGTCGCCGGATGGATCGCCGACGGGGCAAGCGCTGGCGAAGCTGCTTTACGAGCCCACAAACTTTGAGGTGGAGGTTCAACCGGCGCCGCCGGTCGATCGTGCGATGGGTGGGCCCGATGCGTACGTCCGCTTCTCGAGCCCGGTGAACACCGGCGACGCGCAGCTCGACCGCGTGACGGCCCGGTGGCATCGGGCCAAGGGCGTGGACTTGTCCAAGCCCACGCCGATGGTGGTGCTGGCCCACTCGCTCCAGCCGCAGCTGTTTGTGGGATCGGCGATGGCCCGCGGCCTGGCCGACCGTGGCGTCCACGTGTTGCTGGTCGAGCTGCCCGGGTTCGCCAGCCGTCAGCCCCAAGGCGTGCGCTTCCCGGTGACGGCGACGTTCGGGCGCATCCCGCAAGCGGCGGCGGACCTTCGGCGGGCGCGCGACGTGGCCGCGGCGCTTCCCGGGATCGACCCCGGCCGCGTGGGCCTCGCCGGCGTGAGCCTGGGCGGCCTGTTCGCGACGCTCGCCGGCGGGTACGACGGCGCCTTCGCCCGGATCGAGCTCGTGTGCACCGGGGCCGATGTGAACCGGGTGCTGGCCGAGGGGCGGAAAGACGCCGACTTCGCCGGCCGTGCGCTGCGGTCGGCCGGTTGGACCGAAGCCCAGATCCAAGCCGCGACGACGGAGATGGACCCGACCCGCCTGGCGCCCCGGCTGGACCCAGGCCGCACGCGCGTATTCGCGGCGGCCGACGATCAGGTGTTCTCAACCGAGCGCGTGGCAGCGCTCACCGGGGCGGCGGGGTTGCCGGAGGGCGCGGTGGTCTGGATCGCCGGCAACCACTACACGATGGCCCGGGCGATGCCGGCGGTGCTCGACGCGATCGCGGCCGGGGCCCGCGAGGCCGAGCCGGTCACGCCGTCGCCGGCGCCTCGGTGAGCGAGCGGACGCGGGTCCGCAGGTTATCGAGCACGTTCATGTAGTTGATGTACGCGTCGTAGGGCGACTCGTAGGGCGAGAAGTACTGGTGCACGTCGCCGTCGGCGTGGTACTTGGTGCTCATGTAGTAGAAGTGGTCGCTGCCCGAGAGCCGCCGCCACTGTTCGAGGAGCTTGGCGTCGCCGCACGCCTTGACCGCGGCCTCGAGCTTGAAGAGGTCTTGCAGGGCGCTGCTCTGCATGGCGTTGCCGACCCAGGCCGACAGGTCGCGCTCGGTGTCGGCCCAGCTGGTGACGTGGGGCGCGTCGTACGGGTCGCCGGGCTCGAACTCGTCGAGCACTTCGCTGGGTGTGAGGAACGACGCGCCGCGTTCGAGCACGGCCGCGGGCAGGGCCTCGAGGAACTGGAAGATGCCGGTCTCGGCCCACTGGTGCTCGCCGAAGGTCTCGAAGTCGAGGAAGAGGTTGACCAGGGCCCGGCCGTGGGCGCCCGGGTCGGCGTCGGCGTCGGCGAGCTTGTCGGCGTACTTCGTCGCCGTGAGCGGGTAGTCCGGCGACCCGCGATCGGAGAACTTGAAGGCGATGTCGTCGCTCAGCCGGTGGTCCTTGAGCAGGACCGGCAGGCCCTCGACCCCCGCGGCTTGGCGCAGCGCGTGCGGCGAGCTCCCGCCCAGCAGCGCGTCGACCCCCTCGGCCAGCACGGCCGTATGACG
>JBCCXV010000155.1:0-6231 GCA_039191195.1 Planctomycetota bacterium | reverse complement strand
GTTTCCCGGTGTCGCTCATCTGCTCGACGAACGTGTATGGGGCGTACCAGCAGCTGTTCAAGATCATCCCGCGGACGGCGATCTACCTGCGCATGGGCAAGACGATCCAGCTGCACGGCGGCGGGCAGGCGATCAAGGCGTTCATCCACATCCGCGACGTTGTCGACGGCATCCTGAAGGTGCTGGGCGGCGAGCACTACGGCAAGTTCCACTTCAGCCTGGACTTTGACCGCCCGATCCGCGAGGTCGTCCGCTTGGTGTGCGATAAGGCCGGGTATGACTTCGACGCGGCGACGCAAGACGTGGGCGAACGGCTCGGGCAGGACAGCCGGTACTGGCTGGATTCGACCCGGGCCGAGCGCGAGCTGGGGTGGGCGCCCGGGGTGTCGTTCCAGGACGGCGTGAACGAGACGGTCGAGTGGGTCGATCGGCATTGGGACGAGGTGCGGCGTCAGCCGTTGGTCTACGAGCACAAGCACGCGCCTGAGGTGGAGACGCCGTCGGCGGCGCTGGCATGATCGAGGTGAGGCCGCGATGACGTCGACGTCTGCCCAAACGCAGCCCGCGTCTCCCGACGCATCGCGGGGCGAGGCCGAGGTGTGGCAAGGGGTGCGCAACATGGTGGGCCAGGCGGCGAGGGTGTCGCTGGGCGGCGCGTCGACGACGCTGCTGCGCAACGACCCGTGCGCTTGGCCGGACCTGCTCGCCAAGTGCAAGTTTGCGCAGAAGGTGCTGGGCGAGGGTCGGCGGGTGCTGCACTTGGGCGCCGGGGACGGGCTGGGCTCGGCGGTGCTCACGGAGTTCACGGCGGACTACCTGGGCGTCGATGCGGATGCGGTCGCCGTGGCCGATGCGCAGGCGGCTTGGGGCGAAGACGGCCGCCGGTTTGAGGCCGGCTCTTTGGACGTCGCCCGGCCGGGGTTTGACGGCGTGGTGGACCTGGCGGCGCCGCTGGAAGCCGAGGCGCTGGGCGCGCGGCTGTCGGCGATCGCCGGGTCGCTCGGCGCGGGCGGCTTGGCGGTCGTGGGGGCCGAGATCACGGGGCCGGCGTCGGCGGCGCGGCTGCGGGAGGCGGTGGCGTCGCGGTTCCGTCATGTCCTGCCGTTTTCGCTGCACGAGGACCGTGTCCTGGCCGGCTGCCGGGGCGACGAGGGCTATGCGCTGCTGGTGGCGGCGGCGCCCCTGCCGGTTGGCGCGGCGGCTCGGGGAGAGGAGGCCGTATCACGTGGCGGATCGGGCTCGGTGGGGGCCAAGAACGATCGGCTGTCGTTCGGGCCGTTCTGGTCGTACGTTGCCCGGCGGACGCCGAGGCGGCTGCTCTACACGATGGCGTACTACCGGTTCGCGGCGCGGCTGATCGGCGGTGGCTCGTTCGGGCAGGCGTCGAAGCGCGTGCTCGACGTGGGCTGCGGCGAAGGCGGCGGGACGCATCTGATGGCCCAGGCGTGCGGCTCGGCGCTGGGGGTCGACTTCGACGAAGACTCGATCGCGGCGGCGCAGCGCAACTGGCCCGAAGCCTCCGGAAGTGACCGCCAGGTGCACTCGTCCAACCCGCCTCATGCGCGGTTGCGCTTCGCCTGCGAAGACCTGCACCGGGTCGAAGCGGGCGGGTTCGACGCGGTGGTGAACTTCGATGTGGTGGAGCATCTGCAGCCGGAGTCGGCGGCGTCGTTTTTCCGGGGGATGGCCGAGCGCTTGGGGCCGCGCGGCATGGCGGTGGTGGGCACGCCGAACGTGACGTCGAAGGTGTACGCGAACGCGGTGACCAACGCCGGTCATATCAACCTGTACGACGGGCCTGGGCTGCGGTCGGCGATGGCGGAGGCGTTTGAGTACGCGTTTCTGTTTGGCGCGAACGACGAGGTGGTGCACACGGGGTTCCCGCCGATGTGCCACTACCTGATTGCGGTGGGCTTGGGGCCGAAGCGCGCTGCGGCCCAGTCGGCGGCGGGCTGAGCGGGCATGGCGTCGCTCACGGTCCTCCTGCCGAACCACAACGACGCCGAGCGTTTGCCGCGGGCGCTGGGGGCGATTCTGTCGCAGTCGCGGCCGGCCGAGCGGGTGCTGGTGGTGGACGACGCGTCGACGGACGGCAGCCGTGACGTGGTGCGGGGGTTGGCGGCGGAGCACCCGGGCCTGGAGTTGGTGGAGCTTCCCGAGAACGTGGGCGTGGCGGGTGCGGTGCGGGCGGGGCTCGAGCGGGCGGAGACGACGCACGTGTACGGCGCCGCGGCGGACGACCGGGTGCTGCCGGGCGCGTTCGAGCGTGCGATGGGCTGGGCCGAGCGTGAGCCCGGGGTGGGGTGTATCAGCGCGGCGGTCGAGGCGGTGTCGGTGGCGGGCGGGTCGCTCGGGATGCAGCGCGAACCGGCGTGGGACGCGGCGCGGGCGGTGAGCCCGGCGGAGGCGCTGGCGCACTTGGAACGCGTGCCGGCGGGCTTTTCGCTGTGCACGGCGACGGTGTACCGGCGGGATGCGATGGTGGAGGCGGGCGGGTACCGCGACGAACTGGGGCCCTGGAGCGACACGTTCCTGGCCCGCACGCTGGCCCTGCGGTACGGCATGGCGTATGTGCCCGAGCCCGGGGCGCAGTGGACGGTCGATCCCGAGAGCTACTACCACCGGACGATGCGCGACCCGGGTGCGATGCGCGGCATCGGCGAGCGCGTGCACCGGCTGATGCGCAGCGAAGACTTCGCGGGTCTGTTCCCAGAGGACCACGCCGACCGGTGGCGGGCGCGTTGGAACGTGGAGATGACCGGCGTGCTGGACGGGGGCGAGACGTCGCTGGTGCGGCGGGAGTTGCACGAGCTTCGGCGGGCGTACGCGCGCGCGTCCCGCCACGGGAAGTGGATCGACCGGGTGCTGGGCGGGGTGCTGCGGGCCGCGCTGCGCATGCACGACCGGGGGTCGGGCGGGGGCGTGCGATGAGGCGTGTGGTCGTGATCGGCGGGGACGGCGTGATCGGCTCGGCGCTGCGGGAAGAGCTCGCCCGGCGCGGCGTAGCGTGCGTGTGGACGTCGCGTCGCGGTGGGGATGCGGGCGCCCTCGGTCTGGACTTGGAGGCCGATCCCGCGGGCTGGCCGTCGCTGCCCGAGGCGGACGCGGCGTTTGTGTGCGCGGGGATGACGAAGCTGGCCGGGTGCGCGGCGGAGCCGGATCGGGCGTGGCTCGTAAACGTCGAGCGCACCGCCCTGCTGACCGGGTTGCTGGCCGCGCGTTCGGGCGTGGTGGTGAACCTGTCGACGAGCCAGGTGTTCGACGGGACGCGCGCGGCGCCCGGGGAGGGCGAGGCGGTGTCGCCGGTGAGCGGCTACGGGCGGGTCAAGGCGGCGATGGAGTCGGCGGTGCGGGAGGCGGCGCCGGGCGGTTTGGTGGCGCGGATCGTGAAGGTGTTCGGGGCTCCGCCGAACCTTTGGTCAGGTTGGCGGCGTGAGCTGGGGGCCGGGCGATCGATCGAGGCGTTCGCGGACTTGGTGATCGCGCCGCTGCGCCGGCCGGTGGCGGCGCGGCTGCTGTTGGACGTGGCGGCGGCGCGGGCGCGGGGGGAGCTGGGGCCGGTGGCGCACCTGACGGCGGCGCGGGACGAGAGCTATCACCGGCTGGCGCTGCGCTTGGCCGCGGTGATGGGCGTCGATCCTGGGTTGGTTGGGCGTGCCTCGGCCGAAGCTCAGGGGATGCCCGCGGAGCATCGGCCGGCGTGTACCACGCTGGGACGCTCCACGATGGATCGCGTGGGCGAAACACCTCCCGACCCGTTGGACGCGGTGGTGGAGGCGGCGGGGGTCGACGTATAGGGCGTCTAGGCCGGGTTATACGGAGCCTGGGTGTCGGGCGGGCGCCGAGTCGCGGCGGTGGGGGGCGTGCTGGGCGTCCCGGCGTCGGGTGAGGATGCGTGCCAGGCGGCGGGCGACGTGGAGGGCGCCTTGCTCGCGGACGGTCCACCACTTGGCGCGGGCGAACTGCCAGGGCCCTCGGGGGTGGTGCAGGTGGTGTGGTCGTACCCCCCCGCCGCGCACGAGCTGGGCGGTGGCGGCGGCGGCGTGCTTGAGTCGGGTGCGGACGCCGAGGCTGCGGACGAGGCCGACCTGATGGATGCGCGAGCGGGCCTTGGCCAGGGGCAGCCAGCGGAGCCTGCTTAGGACCCCGCGGGCGACGCGTTGGGCCTGCTGCTCGATGGGGGTCCAGTCCGGGCCGAGGGCTTCGGCGTGGAGTCGGATGGTGCGCTGGAAGTAGGCGCGGTGGTGGCTGTCAATAGAGGAGGCGGCCCACGCGGCGACGGCGTCGAGCCGGCGGCGTGTCGGGATGTTGGCGGGGTAGGTCATGCCGGCGCCGCTGATTTCGAGGACGACAGATTCGTCGCTGTCATCGATGACGTGGATGTCTTGGAGGTCGGGGCAGCACGCGCGGAGGAACGGACCGTCGATGGTGGTGGGGATCTTGTGCTGCCAGTGCCGCGGCCAGATGAGCAGCGGGTGCAGGTGGAAGCACCGGGCGACGAGGCCTTGGTCTTGCACGGCGAAATAGAGGTGGGCCGGGTGGTCGATCATGGGGTCGGCCGACCAGAGGCTGTCGCGGCTGATGCGGTGGAGGTTGGGGATGGCGAGGCGGACGAGCTCGCGCGGGGGTGCGAGGACGCCGCCCTGGTCGTCGGCGGGAAGGGCATGCTGGAAGGCGGGGCCGAAGGTCTCTTTGGCGACGCGGAGGCCGGGCTGGAGGACGGCGCGCCTGCCTTGTCGGAGCAGTTCGAGGAGGCGAGCGAAGGTGCCGTCGGACCAGATGGCGTCGGGGTGGAGGAAAACCATGGCCGAGTCGGTTCGGCGTGCGTCGTCGACGGCGTGGACGTGGCAGCGGGTGAGCAGCGCGTAGCGCTGGTTGTGGTCCTGCCGGAGACGCTCGGGGTCCATCCAGGGGCCGATGTCGTGGAAGCGGACGTCGATGAGCTCTGTAAGCCGCGGGAAGCACGGCGCGGCGCGGAGGATGGCCTGGTCGTCTTGGGTGGTGTAGACGGTGTAGCGGTCGCCGGGTCGGCCTTGGAGGGCGCCGAGGTTGCCGGGCGACAGGCGTGTGGGTAGGACGAGGTCGGCGAAGAGGCGGGTGTAGGGCTCGCCCCAGACCACGTCGGAGAGCGCGAGGGTTGGCGTGGCGGTTGGGGTGCGGGCCATAAGGCGGCACACTCTCGGGGCGGGACGACGGTGTGAGCGCGGCGCGTGCCGCCGGTGTGGGCCTGTGGGTCGGTGCGCTGCGATGCGGCGCTGACGCTTGCCTCGGCCCACGACGCTGGCGGGCGTGGAGTATAACGGCGGGTCCGAGCCGGCCGGCCCGGGCAGACTCGGAGTCGTCGCACGTGAGCTCGCCAACCCAATTCCTCGACTGGCAAGCGTGCGGGTCGGTGGGTCGTAGCGACATCGACGCGCTGGCGGCGCAGGCTGCGTCGCACCCTTCGGGTCGCGCACGCATTTGCCTGCACCGGGGCCACGGCGACGCGGTGCACGAGATGGTGATCGCGGTGCGGCCGAGCGGCTTTGTGCTGCCGCACCGTCAGGCGGGCGTGGACAAGTCTTACCTGGTGCTGCGCGGCGAGTTTGGTTTGGTGTTTTTCGATGACGACGGCGTGGTGACCGATGCGGTTCGGCTGACGCCGGGGGACCGCCCGATCGCGCGGTTTGACGCCGGCCTTTGGCATGTGGGCTTGGCGTCGTCTGCGGGCGCGCTATATGTCGAAACCATCCCCGGCCCGTTCCACCCGGAGCGGACGGAATGGGCCGACTGGGCGCCGCGGGAAGACGCGCCCGGGCTGGAGCCGTGGCTGGCCAAGGCCCGGGCCGAGCTTCAACGGCGGTGCGGCCGGTCCTGATGGCCAAGCCCGCCCCTGCGCGTGTCGAACTCGGGTGCTTTGCGGGGTTGCTGCGGCTGCTGGTCGAGGAGTTGGTGACGGCCGCGTTGGCTTCGGAACTGCCGGAAGCGGCTGTGCGGTTGCGGCGTGTCGGCCGTTGGCTGGGCGCGCGTGACGGCGGGGACGGTTCGCGGGGCGCGTTGGGCAAGGCGATCCGTCATGCGCGTTGGGTGCTCGAGGCGCGGCTGCGCATCCGGCGGGAGTGTTGGGTCCGGGCGGAGCTGCGGCTGCGCGGGTCGGGTCTGGGGGCGCCGGGGGCGCCGGGGGCGCCTTGGTCGAGCGCGGGTATCGCGGCGCAGCTGCGATGGGCTGGGCGCCGGCTTGGCGGCCCGCCG
>JBCCXV010000154.1:0-6242 GCA_039191195.1 Planctomycetota bacterium | reverse complement strand
GTCCCAGAGCGGGGCGAAGTCGGGAGCGACCGCGCCGGTGACGACCATGCTGAGGTCGGGGCGGAAGGTCTCTTCGAGGCGCACCGGCTCGCCGCCGGGCGGCCGGGCCTCGGTGACCGAGCGGACTACGGCGGCGTACTGCTCGGGCGTGAGCGGTTCGAGGTCTTGCGACAGCGCGAAGAACCGGCCGCGCAGCTCGGAGAACACCGCTTCCCGCCGGGCCGGGGCGAGGTCGGCGGTCTTGCGGAACTCGGCCAGCAGCGACGCCGGCACGGGCTGCACGCGCGGGGGCTCGTCGGGGTTCGGCCAGACAAAAGCGACGGTCAAACGCGGCGCCTCGCGGACCGACACGAACCGGTCGGCTCCGGCGATGCGTCGCAAGCGATCCGCCTCGGCCTCGATCTCGGCCTGCAGCCCCACGAGCTGGTCGGCCCGGCGGTTGGCGGCGGCCGTCTGCTCGGCCAGCAGCGCCCGGGCCGTCGCGAGCTGCGTCTGGAGCGCGTCGAGCTGCGATTGGCGCTCTTCCAAGCGCCCGCGGCCGGCGGCCAGCTCCGACTCGACCTCGGCCAGCACGGCCCGGCGCTCGGCGACCTCGCGCGCCGACACCTCGACCGCTTCGGCCCTTCGACCCACCTGCGCCGCCAAGAACAACACGAGCACCAGGAACATCACCAGCGCGCAGAAGACCAGGTCGCTGAAGCTCTCGAAGAAGTTGAACGACGACCGCTTGCGGCTCAGGTCGATGGCCATGGCGCGCTCCGCGGGTCAGCCCGCCGGGCCCGAAACGTCCGCGGGGTCGGAGCCGGGGGCCGTGACAGGGGCGGGGTCGTCGGCCGGCAAAGGTTCAGCTCGGCGGGCGTCGAGGTCGGCCTCGGGCGAACGCTTCGACGACACCCGGCGCGTCTGCTGGTTGCGCTCGTTGAGCCGCGCGGCGCGGCGCAAGATCGGCAGGATGTAGATCTCGGTCAGCTCGGCCACGTGGGCGACGATGTGGTCGGTGTTGGTCTCGGCCAGGTTCGACAGCAGCCGCAGGCACACCCCGCCTAGTACGGCGCCCATGAGCGTGGTGTAGAAGGCCACGCCCATCCCGCCGACGGCCTTGCGCATGCCTTCGAGCATGTCGGCGGTCTCGGCTTGCGCCGCGCCACCTACGACCTGGTTGATCGCCCCCGACGAGACGATCAGGCCGACGATGGTGCCCACCAGGCCCAGCGTCACCAGCACGCTCGAGGCGAAGTCGACCGGCCGGTTGCGCGCCATCAGGCGCGTGTGCATGAGCGTCACCAGGTTGTCCTGGCTGATCGCCGTGTCCCGCCGGAAGATCTCGTAGAGGTTGTCGATGTGGTCGCGAAACAGCGACGGGCTGGAGGTTTGCAAGAAGACGAAGATGTTGTTGGCCCGGCGGAGCTGATCGATCTGGCGGTCGGCGAGCGCCATCTGACGCGCCAAGAAGCGCGTGTCGACGAAGTTCTTCACCAGCGCGATCACGAACAGGCCCAGGATCACCATCGTGATGTGCGACGCGTCGGACCGCAGCGCGTCGCCCACGAACCGGCCGACCAGCACGATCACGCCCGCGGCCATGGCGCCGGCGTACGCGGCCCACTCCAGCATCGGGCGGCGGCGCCGGCCGATGACCCGCTGACGGGCGTGGGTGTCGATGTGGTGCTCCCGGCCGGCGGCGGGCAGGTCCGTCGGCTCGAACGGGCGCGTGGGCGTCGGCGGGGCCTCGGTCACGGTCGCCGGGGCGTCGGGCGGCGGGCTGGCGACCGGCGGGGGAGGCGGCCGGTCCGACGGCGCCTTGCCCGGCGATTCAGTATTGCTAGAGGTGGTCGTTCCGGCCATGGCCGGGCGAGTGTATCGGTCGTCCGCGCGACCGACCGCCGCGCGTCGGCTCAGGCCGCTTCAGGCCGGGCGCCGCTGCGCACCACGACCTTGTGCAGGCTCGGCCGGGCCGGGTCGGCGGCGCAAGACGGGTCGATCATTTGCTCGCCCAGCGCCTCGAGCCTCTGGTCCATCCGGTCGGCGGCGGCCTCGGGATCATCGGCGGCAACGTGTAGATCCAGGTCGGGCGAGTACAGGTGGCTGCGCCCCCCTGCTTGCCAAGCGACCACGGTGAACTGGATCAGCGACCGCGTGACGCGCTTGTGCGTGGGCGTTTCGATGTGCCGCAGCACGTGGTCGCGCAGATCGAGCATGTGCATCGGTTTGGCGAAGCTCTCATTCACCCCGGCCTGCATGGCCTCGTAGGCGAGCGACTCGTTGAGCGAAGCGCAATACAGCAGGATCGGCGCCGACGCCGTGCGGGGGTCGGCGCGCAGGGCGCGGACGAACTCCAGGCCGTCGCCGTCGGGCAGTTCGAAGTCGACCACAAAGGCGGAGAACTCCTGCTCGCGGACCAGGGCCAAGGCCTCGGCGAGGGTCTCGGCGCCGGCGAACTCGCCCACGGGCTCGAGGACCTGGGCCAGCAACCGCTGGGCGACCCGGCTGTCGTCGAGATGGAGCACGCGGATGGTCTGCATGAGCGCTGCGGGAACTCCCGAACCCGGCAATGCGATATTCATCGGCCGGTTCGGCTCCGCCGCTTAGCGATGCAGCGCTGGCACGAGGCGCACAAGAACCGCTCAGAACGTGCGTTAGCCACTCTCGGCGAGTTGGCGGAAGGCCCGGGCCATGCCTTCGGGCGTAACCATCGGGCGCGACCGCGCATGCTTGGCAAAGGCCGCGAAGTCGGCCATGCGAACCCGCTGAAATACCCGGCCGTCGCCGCTGCGGAACGTGCTCACACGCAGTCGCCCGTCGCGCACGGCGGCGCGGACGGCCGCCTCGGGCAGACGCAGCGTAGATACCACCTCTTCCAGGGGGACCGACGCCCCCAGGCTCTTGACCCATTGCCCCAGCGTGGTCTGTCGGCGGTGCACAGGCACGTTCTCCGCGGGCGCCGGCTGCGGCCCGGGAACTGTTATCGACCCAACGCCGAACCGCCCATCTCGCGGTCGCGGAGCGCGCTTATCGGACCCTCCCATCGAACCCCGCTGCCTCGGTCGGTGCGCGATCCCGCACCGCGGGCCTACCGGGACGCGGGCGGCGGAGCGGGAGATGCCACGCCACGCGACGCGGCCTCGGCGAGCGCCCGCAGGGCGTCGTCCGACTCGCCCAACTCCGCCGTCTCATGGGTGGCGTGCTCCGGCCCGAACGGGGGCGGAACGGGCGGGCCCGCCGCGCCGGTATCGGACAGCGCGGCAAGGGCCGCCAAGGGATCGGGCATCACCTCGACGTCGCGCGGGTCCAGCGGCGGCGCAGCCGGCCCGAGGATCGGCGTCGTGGTCGGCGGTTGGACGACCGGCGCCGACCGGTGGGGCAGGTCAACACCCGGGGCAGCTTCCTTGGGGGCCTCCGCCCTTTGCGCGGCAGCCGCTTCGCCGGAGTGGCCCTCAGCGGGCTTTACGGGCTTCTCGGACGGCGTGGGGTCCTTGGTGCGCGGGGTGGGGGCCAGCGGGAACGGGTCGCCGCCGGGCTTGCGGAGGGTCGCGTCACGGGGTCCGGGGCCCGGGGCGACGCCGGCGTCGTGGCCCGGGGCGACGCTGGGGCGCGTGAGGTCGGCGCCAGATCGCCCGCGGGGCACGGCCTCCCGGGCGTGGCGCAGGGCCCGCTCCACCTGCTCGGCCTGGCGGGCCAGCACGTCGCTTGGCGTCATCCCTAAGGCTTCGAGATCGGCCGGGATCGGCACGCGGATCCGCGCCTGGCAGTGGGCGCAGCTGACGAACAGACCGAAGTACTCCGGCCCCGCTGAGACCTTGCCCAAACACCGCGGGCAGCGGAACTTGGCTTTGTTATCCGAGGGCGGGTCGGGCATCCCGACAGCCTACCGGGGGGCCGTCGGGTCACCAACGCCAATGCAACGCGTCGGACCCCGCCGCGACGACCCGAGTTAGGGGTCGAGACGGTGCTGGTCGGGCTTGTCCAGCGCCTCGTCCAGGGGATCGACACGGGCCTTCTTCGAGGGGACCAGCGATCCCTTGCCGCGGGCCCGGCGTATCGCCGAGGCGGCGCCGGCGTCGAGGTCGGAAGAGATCGCGTCGAGGAACACCTCGGTTTCGCTCACGCTCTTCTCCGGATCATCGTCTTCGGCTTCGGCGACCGCCGAACCCGAGCCCGACGCCGACAACCCGGGTACCGCGCTCGGAGAGGGTGCAAACGACAGCGCCTCGCGCGGCGCGACCGCGTCGCGGGCGCTGTCGTTGGGCGAGACGGGGCCGACGTCGATACCGAAGTCGACCACGGCGCCGCCGCTGGGTTCGAGCGTCTGGTCCGACAGCTTGCTCTTGTCGTCTTCGGCCTGGGCGGCGCGCATCGCCTTGTCGATCTGGGCGTACTGCCGAGCCTTGATCGACGAGCGTGTCATGCCCAACGGCTGCAGATCCGCGGGGATGGGCACGCGCACACGGGCCTCGCAATGCGGGCAGCTCACGTACAGACCCAGCGTGGACACGGGCGACGACACTTTGCCAACGCATCGAGGGCACCGGAAACGCACACGATCGTCAGGGGAAGGCTGCTTCATAAGTTGAGCCTACCCGCAGAGGAAACCAGAACGTAGGAAATTTCCGGGAATCGCCCCGACGCCGAACCCTCAACCGGATGCGTCGGCTTCGGGCAGGTCGGTCTTCCGCCGACGCTGCTTAGGCGGCCGGTGCGTCGGGTCGGGGGCGCCGCTGGTGACGGTGTGGCCCGGCAGGACCGACGAGGTCAGGAACACCGCCCCGCCGATGGTGGCGCCCTTGCCGATGACGGTTTGCCCGCCGAGGATCACGGCGCCACCGTAGATCGTGACGTCGTCCTCGATGGTCGGGTGGCGTTTCCGGCCGCGCCAAGAGCGCCCGCCCTTGGTCGACAGAGCGCCGAGCGTCACGCCCTGATAGATCTTGACGCGCTCGCCGATCTCGCAGGTCTCGCCGACGACGACGCCCGTGCCGTGGTCGATGAAGAACGACCGGCCGATGGTTGCGCCCGGGTGGATGTCGACGCCGGTCTCGTTGTGGGCGTACTCCGACATGATCCGCGGGATCAGCGGCACGCCGAGTTCGTAGAGCGCGTGTGCGTAGCGGTGGGTGAACACCGCGTCGATGCCGGGGTAGCAAAAGATGGTTTCGTCGGTGTTGGCGCCGGCGGGGTCGCCGTCGAACGCGGCCTGCACGTCGGTCGCTAGCAGGTCGCGCACGGCCGGGACGCCGGCGACAAACGCGTCGACGATGCGCCGGGCCTCGGCGTCGCAGTCGTCGCAATCGTCGCCCGGGCGCGTGTCGTCGTCATGCCCCCGGCTCGCGCGGCCGTAGGTCGGCGCGTCGTCCGGGTCGGCGCCGACGGCCGCGGCGTGCTCGGCGTCCGCCGCGCGGTTCAGCGCGTACCGCAGCGCCTGGCGCACTTGATCGAACAGCAGCGCATCGAGCTCGCTCAGCAGCCCCGCGGTGCGCTGCCGCAGGTTGGCGGTCGTCAGGCGCTGGTCCTCGAAGAAGCCAGGGAAGGTGACCCGACGCAGCAGCTCGATCAGGTCGATGACCCGCGCACGGCTGGGCAGGAACGCCGCGTCGATGTGGCGCATGCGCGGCTCGGCCTCGTAACTCGCCAACAGCGCGTCGAGCGCCACGCCGGGCGGAGCCGCGGTCGTATCCGGCGGAGAGTCGGGGGGCGAGGCAGGGTCGGTCATGCGGGGATCGTATGGCGTTTGCGTCAGCGCGGCCCCAGGAAGATCAGCTTGAAGTCGCGGAGCACCAGCTCGCCCGGCTCGACGACCGCCGGGCCCTCGATCCGCCAGCGGTACAGCACGTTGGTGAGTGATTCGTCGAGCTCGCGCGAGCCCATGCCCCGGGTGATGCGCACGTTCGAGACCCGGCCGGCGTCGTCGAAGTAGAGGTCGAACGTCGGCGACCCCGGGCGGTTGAGGTAGATCGTGGCCGGGAAGTCGGCTGGACGAGGGCGCACCGGGATCAGCCGCAAGCCTCGGCCCACGAGCACTTCGCCGTCTTGCTCCCACTCGACCTCGTCGGCCCGGACCTCGGTGGCGATGACCTCGCGCACGTCGCGCGGGGCCGAGGTGGATCGGTCGCGGTCGCGCAGGGGCGCGTCGGGCGCGGGCGCCCCGCTCACGGCGGCAGGGGCGGCGGCGGCGCTCACCCGTGCCGGCTCTGCCGCGCCCCGCGGACCCGGGGGTCGGATCGGCGCGGCGTTGGGATCGTCGCTCG
>JBCCXV010000153.1:0-6250 GCA_039191195.1 Planctomycetota bacterium | reverse complement strand
GGTCGTTGCTGAGGAACACGAGCTCGAAGTTGGGGTGGTCGGGCTTGAAGTCGTTGTAGAAGCTGGCGAGCTTGGGGGTGAAGTCGCGGCAAGGCGGGCACCAGTGCGCGGAGTAGTAGACGGCGAGGTATTCGACGTCGGCGAACTCGCGGGGGTGTACGGGCTTGATGCGGTTGTCTTCGTTGAGGCGGCTGACTTTGCCCAGGAGGGTTTTCTGGAGGCTGCGGATGGCGGGGGCGTCGTTCTTGTCGGCGTGGGCGGGCGTGGCGGTCGCCGTGGCGAGTACGGCGGCGGCGCAGGCGATCGCGACGGCCAGGCGGGCGGCGTTGCGGGGGCGTTGCATGATGGGGTCCCTCTGGAATGCGTGGTGCGCGTGCGGCCCGGGAACCCGGGCCCGTGGGGTCGAGCCTACCGCGGGTGGGCGGCGGGTCCAAGGGGGTTTGCGGGTTCTGAGCGCAGAGGGCGCGGGGTTGGGTTCTGGCGCAACGAAAAGCCCGGCCGCGGGCGCCGGGCTCTTCGAGGGATGGATGGCGCGGGTTGGGTTAGGGGGCGTCGGTGGTGGCGGTGGCGGGCGCCGGGGGCTGGACGTTGTCTTGGATGTAGGCCATGACGGTGCGGGGGCCGACGTAGCTGCCGTCGACGTAGGAGTCGGACAGGACGGTTCCGGCTTGGTCGAGGAGGACCAGGCAGGGGATGCCTCGGCCGGCGTACTGCTTGAGGGGGGAGGTTTTGCGGAGGTCGTAGTCGAGGACGAGCCAGGGCATGGCGTCGCCGGCGACGTAGCCGCTCATGGCGTCTTCGTCGCGGTCGGAGCTGATGAAGACGAGCTCGAAGTTGGGGTGGTCGGCCTTGAAGTCGTTGTAGAAAGTCACGAGGTCGGGGGTGAAGGCGCGGCACGGCCCGCACCAGTGGGCGGAGTAGTAGATGGCGAGGTATTCGACGTCGGCGAGCTCGCTGGCGTCGACGGCGTGGAGTTGGCCGTCGTCGCCGAGGCGGGAGACGTTGCCGGCCAGGTGCTGGTGGAAGCCGGCGTCGGCGGTGGCGGCGTCGTCGGCCTGGGCGGGGGGCGGCGCGGCGGACCAGGCGGCGAAGCCGAGGGCGGCGGCGCCGGCGAGGGCGAAGGCGGTGCGGAAGGCGTTGCGGCGGGTCATGGCGTTCTCCGGAGGGTTGAGGGGACGGACGGTCTGGCGTGGATGGGGTTGGCGTTGCGGCGGGTGGCCACGTGCGCGCAAGAGATGAGACGCCGTGGGGTCGCGGTTGGTTCGGTGAGAAAGGGGTGAATCTGTCCGGGGCATGGGGCGCCCATCACGGGCGAGACGCCCGTGCCACCCCCGGAAGTCCCCGGACGTCCCCGGAAGCAGACCGGGCTCAAAGAGCCCGGCTCGCAGGCGGCGTGTTTGCGCTTGACGGTTTTGTAGGCGCGCCCCGCTCCCTCACGGTCGCGGCTCGTTCTGATGCATCAGGCGTTGTAGGTGGCGGAGCGGACGGCCTCGATGATTTTGCGGGCGTTGGGGAGCATGTCCTGCTCGCGGTTGCGGTTGTAGGGGGCGGGGATGTCGTCGTTGTGGACGCGGTAGACGCGGTTGTCGAGGTCGTCGAGGGCGTGCTCGTAGACCTGGGCGGCGACTTCGGCTCCGACGGAGGCGAAGGGCCAGGACTGGTCGACGACGACGCAGTAGCCGGTCTTGCGGACGCTCTTGACGATGGTGTCGATGTCGAGGGGTCGGTAGGTGCGGACGTCGACGACTTCGAGGTCGATGCCTTCTTTTTCGAGCTGCTCGGCGGCTTCGAGGGCGAAGTGGACGGGCCGGCCGGCGGCGACGACGGTGCAATCGGCGCCGGGCTTGAGGATGGCGGCTTGGCCGAGGGGGATGGCGAAGTTGGGGTCGTCTTCGGGGGGCGCCCAGAGCCCGCCGTGGAGGTAACGGGAGAAGTCTTTGTCGCCGCGGGCGCCCATGCCGAGCATGCGTTCGGACTCGAGGTTGAAGAAGGGGTCGACGTCGTCGATGCCGGCGCGGAGGAGTCCTTTGGCGTCGCGTGGGGTGGAGGGCACGGCGAGCTTGAGGCCGGGGACGGAGGAGAACAGGGACTCGACGGACCAGGAGTGGGTGGAGCCGAGCTGGCCTCCGGCGCCGTTGTTTCCGCGGAAGACGATGGGGCAGCCGAACTGCCCGCCGGACATGTAGAGCATTTTGGGCGCGTTGTTGATGATCTGGTCGGCGGAGACGAGGCAGAAGGACCAGGACATGAACTCGATGATGGGCTTGAGGCCATACATGGCGGCGCCGACGCCGAGGCCGGAGAATCCGGTTTCGGAGATGGGGGTGTCGACGATGCGTCGGGGTCCGAACTCGTCGATCATGCCCTCGGAGACCTTGTAGGCGCCGTTGTATTCGGCGACCTCTTCGCCCATGAGGAAGATGCGGTCGTCGGCGCGCATGGCCTCCTGCATGGCCTCGCGGAGGCCCTGGCGGTACTGGTATTTGCGGTCCCCCGCGGCGTGGGCTTGAGCGGGGGCGGTTCCGGGGCTGGTTCCGGGGGCGGGGGAGCCGTTGGCGGTGGCGGTGGTCATGGCGAGAGTGTAGGGGATGGGTTTGTGGGGTCGAGGGGGGCTTGCGGGGTGTTGAACTTGGTTCATAAGCGACGGGGCAACGAATTGGAATCGAATTGCGCGCTAAGTCGTTGTCTGGGTGAACGCGGTGTCTAAGATGTTCGTAACAGCGGATGCAACGTGGTGTCGGACGCCGCGATGACGGGGGTGAACCCTGTTGGCGGGAGCGAGGTGCTCCCGCGGGGCGTGTGCCCCAGAAAGGAAGTTGGCATGGACGCATCGACGCAATCGATCCCGGATTCGGGTTTGCTGCCGGACGTCCCGACGGAGGCGGTTTCGGACGACCGATCCGAGCGGCTCCGTCGTGTGAAGCTGCTGGTGGACTCGGGCTTGTACGAGACGCCGGAGCGTCTGGACGCGGCGCTGGAGCGGCTGTCGGACGCGTTGTCCGAGGGCTGACCGCCCTGGTGTGGCCCCCGGTACCCCCGGAGGCCCTGTACCCCGGGTCGGCGGAGCCGGCTTGGTTGCGCGAAGCCTCCCCCCTGCTTCGCGTTTGCCGAACGAGTCGAATGGTTGGTGATGGTGTTGCGACGGGCCTTTTGGGGCCTGCCGGCTTTGCTGTGCGCGGAGCGGGAATCGTGGGGCCGGTCGGCGGGTTGTGCTGGCGTGCCGTGAGACGGCATGGGAGGCTCTACGGATGCGGGTAGCGGGACCCTGGTTATTGGTGGTGTTGTTGGGCGCGGCGGCGTGGTGGTCGCTGGGCGGGGGCGGAGCTACGGGCGAGGCGGACCTGGGCGGGGTGTGGACGGGTACGCTGGCCGAGGCGCAGGAGGCGTCGTCGGCGAGCGGCCGGCCGGTGCTGGTGTATGTGACGGCGGACTGGTGCGGGCCCTGCCGTGCGTTTAAGAGCAACGTGCTTTCGGACCCGGCGGTGCACGCGGCGCTGGGCGCCGGTGCGACCCCCCTGCTGGTGGACGCCGACGCGCCCGGGGACGCGGCGGGGTTGGTGTCGTCTTTGGGGGTGCGGGCTATCCCGCATGTGCAGTTCGTGGGTCCGAACGGGGAGGCCGGGGCGTCGTTCGGGGCGTCGGGGTTGAGCGAGGCGTCTTCGTTTGTGGCCTGGCTGGAGGCGCACGGCAAGACGGCCGAGTGACGCGCGGGGGTTGGTTCTTGGTGGTGCGGGTTGCGGCTTGCCGTCGGTGGGGATGGCGAGGCCGCTGTGCTTACGGCGAGGGGTTCTGGGCTTGTGCTTCTTCGTCGAGGCGTTGGAGTTCACGCTGCATGGCCTGCATGGCTTGGTGGATCTGGCCGAGGGCGGGGTGGCCTGGGCCGTACTGCTGCTCGACGGCTTGGCGTTGGGTTTCGAGGGTGAGCAGTTGCTGCTCGATGGCTTGGCGGGCTTGCGCGAGGTGATGGGGCTTGGGGTTGTCGGCGCCGGGGTTGGCGGCGGCGGCGGCGCCGGGGTCGCTCGGGTCGTCGGCTTGGTCTTGCAGTTCGATGATGCGCAGCTCGGTGGCCCGGAGTTGGGCCTGGAGTTGGCGGCGGTGGGGGTGGCTGTCGGCCAGGCCGCGCTGGGCGAGGGTTTGGTCGGCGTTCTCGAGGGCGCGGCGTTGTTCTTGTAGTTGCAAGAGGACGGGGTCGTGCGCTGCGGGTTCGGCCCTTGCGACGGCAGCGGCCTCGGACTCGGTGGCTTCGCCACTCGTGTTGGCGGTGTGTTGGTTGTCTTCGGCTCGGCCGTCGCGGAGTGCGACCAGTTGGCGGTACCGCTGTTGGTATTGGCGGAAGGCCTGCTCGGCGAGTTGGATCTCGCGTTCGACGGGGCGCAGGCCGCGCCGGAGTTCGTCGGGGTTATCGACGCCGATGTCGGCGAGGGTGGCGGCGGTGCGTGCGCGCTTGTCGCGGGCGTCCTGGAGCCAGGTCAAGGCGCGGTCCATGGCGATCTCGTGGGCCCGGAGGTCGGCGTCGAGGTCGGTCTGGAGACTGGTCTGGAGGTTGGCGACGGGGGTGGCGGTGGACGCCGTCGTGCGTTGTGTGGCGGGCGATTCGGTGTTGCCTTGGGCGAGGGTGACGCCGGGCACGCCCAGGGTGAGCAGGAAAGCGAGCGTGCTGCGGCCGGCGGTGCGGGTCATGGGTGGCGTCCGTAGGGGCGTTGGCGGCGTGCCGCTGGAGGGTACCGGCGACGTGCGGCCTGCCGGTGGGACGCGGCCGGCGGGGGTGGTGTTACGGGCGGCTGACTTGCCGGGGCGGGGCGTGGTGGGTTTGGGTTAGCAGCTGAAGAACTCTGCGTAGTGCTGGTTGAGCCGCTGCTGGGTGAGCTCGATCTGGTTGGCGAGTTGCAGGCGTGCGGGGTGGCGGTCGCCGAGTTGCGTGGCGAGGTGCTCGTCTTGGGCGCGGAGGGCGTGGAGCCGGGCTTCGAGGTGGAGGTGGCGGTGGAGGGGGTTGGCGTGGGCTTGGGGCGTAGCGGGGTCGTTTGGACCTTGCATGAGCTGGTTCGCGACTTGTTGACGCCGGTTCTCGACTTCCTCTAGCTCTTCGAGGCGGGCCTCGAGTTCGGCCTCGCGTGACTCGATCTCGAGTCGCATGCGGCGGAGCTCGGGTTTGCTGGCTTCGACGTTCCCGTCGAGCGCATCGACGAGTTCGTCGCGCTCTACGCGGGCGAGTTCGAGGTCGTTCTGAGCCGCCTGGACTTGTTGACGAACGTTGGCGTGGATTGTGTCAAAGCTGCGGAGTTGTATGCGGTGGCGTTCATTCGTTTGGTGGATTGCCGCCTGCAGCATCTGGCGTTGCTTCTCTGTGCTCTCAAGTCGTTCCAGGCTCTCCGCAAGGTCGGCCTCGCGGGATTCGATCTGGAGTCGCATGCGGCGGAGCTCGGGGTTGCTGGCGTCGACGTTTCCGCCGAGCGTTTCGACGAGTTCGTCACCATCGATGCGTGCGAGTTCGAGGTCGCGTTTGGCCTTCTGCACTTCGCGTCGGGTCTCGACGAGCACCGGCTCTAGGCGGCTGAGCTCTCGCTGATTGCGGTCGAGGGCCTGCGCGTTTTTCTCAGCCTGAAGCTGGGCGTGTTGCCTGGCTCGCTCTTGTTCGCGCCTGGCTTCGCGGACGGCGGCGCGTTTCTCCAGTTCATCGCGGAGCTGCAAGATGTGCGTTTGGACTTGCTGGAGTGCGGGGTCGGTGCCGACGAGGGTCAGCACGCCCATCCAGCAGGTGACGGAGACGAGGTCGTCGTCGCTGGTGAAGCCCATGCCGTGAGCGTTCTCGATGAGGGCGTTGATGAGTTCGTCTTGCTGGCGGAGGATCCAGTCGTTCTGGTAGAGGTCGTGGTCTTCGTATCCGGTGGCGAGGATCAGGATTTGGGTGAGGTCGACGACGGCGGTGCTGACGTTGGGGTCGCCTTCGCTGGGGAGTCGGCGTAGGGTCACGACGTCGCCGGCGTTGACGAAGGCGGGGGTTTGGCCGGGTTGTTGGAAGTCGGACAGGGGGCCTTCGAGTCGGACGGCGTTGTCGGCGCGGCTGAAGACCTGGGCGTGGACGCGGCTGAGGGGGAGGTTGTCGGGGGTTCCGCCGGCGGAGGCGACGAGTTGGACGAGGGTGAGGGTGTTCTCGCCGGGGACGGCGTAGGCGCCGGGGCGGGGGGTGTCGCCCATGACGTAGACGAAGGCGTTTGGATGGTGGTCGCCTGCGGTTCGGGAGCCGACGGTG